>NZ_CAXQBR010000051.1 GCF_964222135.1 Euzebya sp. | reverse complement strand
CCCCCCCCCCCCCCCGCGACAGGTCGTGGTCGCCTAGCGGTCGGTCCAGGCCTCGGGGAACCCGGGCAGGTCCTCGCCGCCGAACTTCGCGTAGTGCAGGCTCGGCATGTCGGCGTTCGCCTCGAGGAACTCCCCCAGCTGGTCCTCGGTGATCGGCTCCTGGGGCAGGACCCATTCGCTCGGGACCTCCTCGCCGTCCCAGATCCGGACCGCGGCGATGACCGGCGTGCGCCACTGGAAGTTCGAGTAGACCGGGGCGATCGCGGTGATGCCCGTCTCCTCCCACTTGCGCAGGAAGCTCATCTCGTCCTCCCCGACCATCACGGGGTAGTCGACGCCGGCGTCCTCGAAGGCCTCGAGGGCCGCCACGGACCCGTCGCCGGCGTCCATCCAGATGCCGTCGACGTCGCCGCGCTGCAGGTACTGGGTGACGATGTCCTTGATCTGGGCGGCGTCACCGCCGGTGAACTCGTCGCCGAGGACCTCGAGGCCGGAGTCGGCGAAGATCTCCTGCGCCGCGGCCCAGCGGTTCTCGAGGACGTCGACGCCCGGGAGGATGCGGAGCGCGAGGACGGTGTCGCCCTCCTCCAGGTTCTCGACCAGGAACTCCGCGCCGTCGGCGCCGTACGCGTAGCCGCCGATGGGGTGGATGAAGGTGACCATGCAGTCGGTGTTGACGCCGCGGTCGAAGACGATGACCGGGACGCCGCTGGCGCAGGCCTCCTCGACGATCGGGGTGAGGGTGGCGGTGGTGGACGGCGAGATGATGATCGCGCCGCAGTCACCGGAGTCGATGAAGGACTGGATGTCGGAGATCTGCTGGTTGTCGTCGTCGGCGGCGTCCGCGACGCGGAACTCGCCGATCTCACCTGACTCCTGGAAGACCTCGACCTGCTGCTGCATCGTGATCCAGCCGGTCACGCGCCAGGGGTTCGAGATCGACGCGTTCGAGAAGCAGAGGGTCTGCCCGTCCTCCTCGACGGCGTACTCGGAGGTGTCCACCATCTCCGGGTCGATGGCCTGCAGCCACGGCTCGGCGGGGTCGCCCTCGGGCTCGACGTCGCGCTGGGCCAGCTGGCGCTCGTAGTCCTCGCGGACGAAGAACTCGCCCTCCTCGGCGCCGCCCTCGGCGGCCTCCTCCCCGCCCTCGGTGGCGGCGGGCTCCTCGTCCGCCGGCTCCTCGTCCGCCGGCTCCTCGTCGGCGGCCTCGGTCGCGGCGGCGTCCTCGCCGGCGTCTCCCGACTCCTCGGCGGGCTCGTCGGTCGTGCAGCCCGCGATCGCCATGGCCATGGCGATCAGGCAGGCGAGCAGCAGCTTCGGTGTCGGCTTCATCGTGGCTCCCTCATCGGTCGTTCGGTCGGTCGTGGGTCTGGTGGGTCCGCGGTCGCGCCGCCGGCGCCGGCATCGCCGCCGGAGTCGGTGTGCGGCTGGGCGTCGGTGCCGGGTGTGGCCGGTGACCGGACTGCGACCGGAGCGGGAGGTGTCGCGCGCGGCCCAGGCGACAGCGGCGATGATGATCACGCCCTGGAGGGCTGGGCGGGCCGTGGAGGGCAGCGCGAGCTGGGTGAAGAGGCGCTCGATCGCCTGGTAGGCGAGGGCACCGGCGATGGCGCCCATGACGGTCCCGCGGCCGCCGCCGAGGACCACGCCGCCGAGCACGACGGCCGTGATCGCGGTGAACTCGAGGCCCTGGCCGACCTGCGCGGTCACGCCGGCGAACCCGCCGATCAGGATCGCCGCGACGGTGGCCAGCAGGGACGACAGCACGAACGCGACGGTGCGGACCCGCCAGACCCGCACGCCGGCGAACGCGGCAGCGACGTCGTTGTCGCCGGTCGCGACCAGCGTCCGGCCGTACGGCGCGCGCATCAGCAGCGTCGCGAGCACGGCGATCACGAGCGCGATCAGCAGGGCGTAGGGCAGCTGGCGGAGGACCGGCATGTCGATGCCCTGTCGCCCCCACTGCCGGAAGCTCTCGCTGAGCGCACCGGTGGGCGCGCCCCCGGTCCACAGGCGCACCGCGCCGAACAGCACGAGCAGGGTGCCGAGGGTGGTGATGAACGACGGCACGCGCAGCAGGGTCGTGATCAGGCCGTTGACCAGTCCGACGAGCAGGCCGATGGCGAGCATCGCCGCGATCACCGACCAGGTCCGGCCCTCCACCCCGTCGATCATGCGCGCGGCGAACACGACCTGGGCCCCGACCAGCGCGCCGACGGACAGGTCGAGCTCGCCGGCGACGATGACCAGGTACTGCCCGACCGCCAGGACGACCAGGGGTGCGGCTGCCCGCAGGAACGCCATCAGCGACGGCGGTCGGGCGAACCCGGGGTTCAGGATCGTGATGACGACGAGCAGGACGACCAGCAGCGCGAAGACGGTCGCGGTCCCGGTGGTCAACCGGCTCAGCAGGCCGGCGGCACCACCCCGCTCGCGCAGCCCGGACGCGCTCACGCGGCCCCCTCCGACGAGGACGTCGCGGTGGCGTGCGCGCCGCGGACGGGGCGGCCTGCCCGCGTGAAGCGGTGGCGGGCGGCGCTCAGGTCGAGCTCGCGCCTGGCGTACAGCGCCACGGCGGTGATGATGATCACGCCTCGGAGCACGTCGCGGAAGAACGGGTCGACCTCGAGCAGGTTGAAGACCGTGTCGAGCGTGGCCAGGATCAGGACGCCGGCGACCGTGCCCGCCACGCCTCCCCTGCCGCCCATCAGCAGCGTGCCGCCGAGGACCACCGCCGCGATCGAGTCGAGGTCGTAGCCGGCGGAGTAGATCTGGGCGCCGACGCCGGTGGAGAACCGGGCGGCGAGCAGGAGCCCGGCGATGCCCACCGTGGCCGAGCACAGCACGTGGGCGGCGACCATCGTCCGGTCGGTGCGGATGCCCGACAGGCGGGCGGCCTCGTCGTTGCCGCCGATCGCGTACATGGCGTGGCCGACCCGCGTGCGGCGGAGCAGCAGGACCGCGGCGGCCGCGACGCCGAGCATCACGAACGTGGCCAGGGGCACGTAGGAGATGCGCGTGTACCCGAAGTCCTGGAAGGCCGCGGGGACGTCGCCGACCGGCCCGGCGTACCGGGTGTCGAGGTAGCCCTTGATGATGAGGCCCGTGCCGAGCGTCGTGATGAACGGGTTGACGTCCAGCTTCGCGATGACCAGGCCGTTGAACAGCCCGATGGCGGCGGACACGGCCAGGGCGGCCGCGATGCCCGGGACGATGCGCCCCGGGTCGCCGGCCATCGTCGTCGCGCCGACGATGCTCGCCAGCGCCGCGGTGTAGCCGACCGACAGGTCGAGGGAGCGGCACAGGATCACCAGCGTCTGGCCGATGGCGATGAACCCGAGCACGCTAGTGCGGCTGAGCAGGTTGACCACGTTGGCCTGGCCGAGGAGGTTCCGACCGTCGGCGGCGACGAGGGCGGTGCTGACGAGCACGACCGCGACGAACGCGAGCCAGATGATCGCGGTCGGCGACGTGCGCAGGCGGGAGGCGAGCGCCGGCCGGGTCGCGGTGCCGCTCACGCCGCCGCCTCCCCGGTGCCGGCGGCCAGCGCGAGCACGTCCTCCTCGGTCGCGTCGCGGCCGACCTCGCCGACCAGCCGGCCGTCGCGCATCACGACGATCCGGTCGGCCATCCCGAGCAGCTCGGGGAGCTCGGAGGAGATCAGCAGGACCCCGTCGCCCCCCGCGCAGCGCTCACGGACCAGGTCGTACACGGCCCGCTTGGCGCCGACGTCGATGCCGCGCGTGGGCTCGTCGAGGACCAGGACGGACGGCTCGGTGACGAGCCACTTGGTGAGGACGACCTTCTGCTGGTTGCCGCCGGAGAGGTACCGGACCTCCCGGTCGGCGCTGCTGGCCGTGAAGTTGAGGCTGTCGAGGACCCCCGGGATGGCCGCCGCCCGCTCGTCCGCCCGGCGAGGTGTGACCGCGTCGAGGACCAGGCGGGCGTTCGCCGTGACGCCCTGCTCGAGCGCCAGCCCCTCCGCCTTCCGGTCCTCGGTGACCAGGGCGATGCCGGCCGCGACGGCCTCCCGCGGCGACGTCGGCCGCACCTCGCGGTCCCGGACGCGCATGGTGCCGCGGAGGAGGGGGCGCATGCCGAAGATGGCGTGCGCCAGCTCGGTCCGGCCGCTGCCCTGGAGGCCGGCGACGCCGACCACCTCGCCGGCGTGCACGTCGAGGTCGATCCCGTCGACGTCGTGGTTCCCGGCACCGCGGAGGGAGAGGACCACCTCGTCGGCCGGGCCAGTGTCGCCGCGCTCGGGGAAGAAGGCGCTGAAGGAGCGGCCGACCATGTCGCGGACGATCCCCTCGGGGGTCGTGTCGGCGGTGTCGACGGTGTGGACCAGGTGGCCGTCCTTCAGGACGGTGATCCGGTCGGAGAGGTCGAAGATCTCGACGAGCCGGTGGGACACGTAGAGGATCGCGACGCCGCGCTCCTGCAGCGTGCGCACCAGCCGGTACAGCAGCTCGACCTCGGCGCCGGCCAGCGCCGCGGTCGGCTCGTCCATGCAGATGATGCGGGCGTCGAAGGACATCGCCTTCACGATCTCGACCACCTGCTGCTGGGCCACCGACAGCGAGGCCACCCGGCGGTGGGGTGCGAGCACGCCGCCATCGATCCCGAGGTCGGTCAGCAGCGCGGCGGTGTCGCGGCGCATCCGCGCGGTGTCGACCAGGCCGAGGCGACGGCGGGGCTCGCGGCCGAGGAAGACGTTCTCGGCGACGGTCCGCTCCGGCAGGAGGTTGAACTCCTGGTAGACCGTCGTGACGCCGGCCTGCTGGGCCTCCAGCGGGTGGTGGAAGCGGACGGGGCGCCCGTCGAGCTCGACGGTCCCCGCGTCGGGCTGGTGGACCCCGGCCAGGACCTTCATGAGGGTCGACTTGCCGGCGCCGTTCTCGCCCACCAGCGCGTGGACCTCCCCAGCCCGCACGTCCATGTCGACGCCGTGCAGGACGTCGACGCCGAAGAACGACTTGACGATGCCGGTCATGCGGACGAGGGGCGCGCCGGCCACCGCCGGGGTGCCTGCGCTCGGGGTGCCGGCGCTCACGGCCCGTCCACCGCCACCCAGGAGCCGTCGTCGGCGGCCGAGGCCACGACCGCGTCAACCACCCGGACCGAGCGGAGGCCGTCGGCGAAGGTGGGCAGGCCGTCGGGGACCTCGCCGGCGACGGCGAGGGCGGTGTCGCGGACGAAGGCGTCGAAGCAGTCCTGGTAGCCCTGGGCGTGCCCGCCGGGCAGGCGGCTGTACCGCGCCGCCGCGGCGGACAGGGACTCCGGGTCGCGCACGAGGACCTCCGAGGCGGACCGGCGGCCGTGCCACAGCTGCTCCGGCTGCTCCTGGTCGAACGTCAGCGTCCCCTCGGTGCCGGAGACCTCGAGCAGCAGCCGGTTCTTGCGGCCGGGGGAGACCTGGCTGATCACAGCCGTGCCGGGGAGGCCGCCGGTCGTGCGGACCTGCCGGGTGACGACGTCCTCGGTCGCGACGGGCCGGGCCCGGCCACCCCGCTGGGGCTGCACGGTCGCCATCTGCGCGCTGACGGCGGCGAGGCGGTCGCCGGTCAGGAACTCGAGCATGTCGCACCAGTGGGACCCGATGTCGGCGAACGCGCGGCTGGGACCGCCGAGGTCGGCGTCGACGCGCCAGTCGTCGTCCTCGGGCTGGGTGAGCCAGTCCTGCAGGTACGAGCCGTGGGCAAGGAGGACCCGGCCGATGCCCCCGCCGCGGATCCGTTCGCGGGCCTCGCGGGCCATCGGGTGGAAGCGGTAGACGAACGGGACGGTGCCGACGCGGCCGTGCCGCTCGAGGGCGGCCAGCATCTCGGCGGCCTGGTCGCTCGACGTGGCCAGGGGCTTCTCGCACACGACGTGCTTGCCGGCGTCGAGCGCGGCCATGGCGACCGGGTGGTGCAGGTGGTTCGGGGTGCAGACGTGGACGACGTCGACGTCATCGAGGTCCACGAGCTCCTCGACCCCGCCCACCGCGCGGCCGGCGCCGAGCTCGGCCGCGGCGCGCCGGGCGGACTCCGGCGAGCGGGCCGCGACGGCGGCGACGACCCCGCCGGCGACCACGATCGACCGGGCGTGGACGCGGCCCATGAACCCCCCGCCGACGATCCCCGCCCGGTACCCCGTCGCCCGCGGACCGTCGCCGCCGGGCGCATCGAGGGCGGAGGGGGTCGCGGTCGCCACGGGGTCCATGTGGCGAGTCTTGTGCACCCTTACGTCACATGTCAAGCAGAAGTCGGCAACCTGGCTGGAACAAGTCCGACACGGGATCGACGCGTTCAGCCTGCGGCGTCACCCCGGATCGCGGCGTCCACCGCGCTCGGGAGGAGGATCGACTCGATGATCATCACGGCGGCGCCGACCACGCCGGCGCGGTCGCCCAGCTCCGAGCACTCGACGGTCAGGTCGTGGGTGGCGAGGACGGTCGACCGCTCGTAGACGACCTCGCGCACGCCGGCCACCAGCTCGTTGGCGGCCAGCGCGACGTCGCCGCCCAGGATGATCGCCCCGGGGTTGAGCAGGTTGACGACGCCTGCCAGCACCTCGCCGATCTGGCGGCCGGCCGATCGGATCATGCGGATCGCGCGCGTGTCGCCGGCGAGCGCGGACTTCGCCACGTCGCGCCCGTCGACCACGGTCTCGCCCAGGCCGCGCAGCCGCTCGGCCAGCGCGCCGCCGCCGGCGATGGCCTCGAGGCAGCCCCGGTTGCCGCACCGGCAGACCACCTCGGTGGCGGTCGGCACCTGGACGTGGCCCATGTCCCCCGCGGCGCCGTGCTGGCCGCGGTAGATGTCGCCGTTCGCCACGATGCCGCTGCCGATGCCGGTGCCGACCTTGACGAACAGCATGTGGTCGATGCGGTCGCGCCAGCGGGTCCAGTACTCCCCGAGGGCCATGATGTTGACGTCGTTGTCCACCAGCACGGGCACGTCGAAGGTTGGGCGCAGCAGCGACGGGACCGCGACGCCGTCCCACCCCGGCATGATCGGTGGGCTGACGGCGCGGCCGGCGGAGTACTCCACCGGCCCCGGCAGACCCACCCCGATGCCCCGGACGTCCGCGTCCTGCCGTCCGACCTCCTCGAGGAGCTCGGAGAAGCGGTCCAGGACCCACCCCATGACCCGTTCGGGCCCCTCGGCGATGTCGAGCTCGCCGGCGGACTCGGCCAGCAGCCGACCAGACAGGTCGGCCACGGCGAAGCGGCTGTGCGTGACGTCGAGGTCGGCGACCAGCACGACGCCGGCGTCGGAGTTGAAGGCGAGCGTCTGCGGGGGGCGCCCGCCGCTGGACGGTGCCTCACCGGCCTCGTACAGGAAGTTCCCCGCCAGCAGCGCGTCGATGCGCTGGGTGATCGTCGACCGGGACATGCCGGTGAGGCGGGACAGCTCCGAGCGGGTCCGGGCGCGGCCGTCCCGGATCAGCGCGAGGACCTCCCCCGGGGTGTTGGCGGCGTTGTCTGGCATGCGTCCTCGAACCGGGTCGTGCGGAGCGGGCACTTCCGTCTGCTGGCCGACAGAAGTGTGGCGTCGAGCATACGTGGTGTCCGGGCGACGCCCGGAACGGAGGTCACCCGCCGCCCGGCACCGCCGGATCGCGCAGGAAGAGCATGCGGAGGGGGAGGTCCGCCGGGCGGTCCGCGGCGATCTCGAGCTCGAGGACGACCAGGCGCTCGTCCTGGCTGACGTCGGTCGAGCTGAACAGCTCGACGTAGGGCTGGCCGGACTGGGACGCGCTGCCGGTCAGCACCTCCGCCACACGGGCCACCTCGGCCGCGGCCGAAGCCTCGTCGGCCAGCCGCGCCGCGAGGAGCGCGGTGCGCGCGGGCTCCGCCTGGGACAGGGGGCACCACATCACCGGATCACCGGGCCCGAGGGCGATGTGGGCGCCGAGGCACTCCCGGTCGTCGGCGAGCTCGGCCAGGGCCAGCAGGCCCTCGTCGTCGGCGGCGCTGGCACCACCCCCGCGCAGCGCGTCGAGGGACTCGGGTGACCGCGCGACGCCGAGGACGCCGTCGGCCAGGGTCAGCCACAGCGGTTCGCCGATCGGCCTGGCGGGGGTCGTGTCCTCGAGGGACGGCGCGAACGGCTCGCCGCCGCCGACGGCCCAGAGGTCGTCATCCGGCTCGCCGATCGCGGCGGTCAGGTCGTCGGGGGTCACGTCGCCACCGGCCACCATCGTGACGGCGGGCGGGGCCGACACCTCGGCGTACCAGTCGAGGTCGATCGCCGACCACCCGACCTCCGCGGCGAACTCCGCGATCTGGGCCGCGCGCTCGGGGTGGGCGGTGGTGGGCAGCGGGATCACGACCTGGGACGGATCGCCGTCGGCGGTCGGGCCGCCGGAGATCGCGAGCAGGTAGGGGATCGCGGCCTCGTCGGCCGGGTCGCTCGGCGCGGTGACGCCGGCGAGCGCCGCGGCGCGGTCGAGGTCGCCGAGGACGACCTGGGCCTGGTCCTCCCCCACGGGTGGCAGCAGCGCCAGCCGCTCGGCGAAGGACGGCCGGTCGGTCGCGTCCGTCGCCTCCCCCGTCGACGGGTCGGTCGTCGCGGTGGGCGTCGCCGCCTCCGTCCCGTCGTCGACCGGGTCGGTCCCGCCGCAGGCCGCGGCGAGCACCGCCAGCACCAGCGCCATGACCGCCACCACCGCACGTCGGCCCACGCCGACCCCCTTCGTCCGAGTCGGGCGCCGTCGGTCGGCGCCGGACGCGTCAGCGTACGCGAGCCCCCCACCGACCCCACCCGCCGGCCCGGCGACGTCACCCACACGTCAGCGGTGCGCTGGGGGGGAGGTGCGATACTCCGCCTCCGGCCGCCGCATCCGGTGGTGGGTCGGAGGAGCAGCGGTGGACCATGGCGACTGATCTCGGGACCGAGGAGTTCGTCGATCTCGTCGAGATCGGCCGCGGCGGGTTCGGCATCGTGTACACCGCCCGCCAGCCGGCCTTCGACCGGACCGTCGCGATCAAGGTCCTGACCCTCAGCGACGAGCGCACCCTCCGCCGCTTCGACCGCGAGCGCCAGGCGCTCGGCAAGGTCTCCAACCACCCCCACATCACGCCGGTGTTCGCGTCGGGGTTCACCGCGGAGGGGATGCCGTACCTCGCGATGGAGCTGATGCGCGGCGGGTCCCTGGCCGACCGCCTCGACCGGCAGGGGGCGATGCCGTGGCAGGAGGTCCTGGACCTCGGCGTGAAGATGGCCGGAGCGCTCGAGACCGCGCACCGCTCGGGGATCCTGCACCGCGACCTGAAGCCCGCCAACATCCTGCTCAGCGACTTCGGCGAGCCGCGCCTGGCCGACTTCGGGATCGCCAGCCTCGACGACGGCGAGCAGACCAAGACCGGCATGATCACCGCCTCGGTCGCCTACGCGGCGCCGGAGGTGCTCGACGGGAAGCGACCCGAGGTGGCCGCCGACGTGTACGGGCTGGGGGCCACGCTGTTCACCCTCGTCGCGGGCGGCGCCCCGTTCGCCGCGGACGAGGACGAGTCGATCCTGGCCATGGTGCTCCGCGTCGCCCGCGACCCGGTCCCCGACCTGCGGCCGCGCGGCGTGCCCGGGGTGTTCGCGACCGCGCTCGAGACCGCGATGGCGAAGTCGCCGCGCGCCCGGTACCCGACCGCGGCGGCGGTCGGCGCCGCGCCGCGGGCCGCCCAGCGCGCGCTCGGCCTGGCGGAGACCCCGATGGTCCTCCCCCAGGCGCCGGGTGCCGAGCCGACGGCAGACGCCACGGTCACCTACGCCCGCCCGGGCGGGTTGCCCGTGTTCGACACCGACGGCGTCGCGCCGCCGGTCGCGGCGAGCGACCGGGCTGCGGACGGGGGGACGCCGGCCGTCGCCCCGGCTGGCCCAGCCGAGATCGGGCCGGTCACCGGCCAGGGTGGACCGCCGCCAGGTGCGACGACCCGGCGGTCACGCCGCGCCCCCGCGCTGCTGGCGCTGGTCGGGGTGCTGCTGGTCGTGGCGGTGGGCGCGGTCGTGGTCCTCGGGTCGGACGGGGACGACGGCGACGGCACCGAGCTGGCGGCCGGCGCGGCCGGGCCCGCACAGGACGAGGGGGCAGGTGACCCGGCGGCGGAGGACGGGCGGGCGGAGGACGGGCCGGCGGGGGGAACCCCCGCGGACACGGCCGCAGCCACCCCGGCCACCGACACCCCAGAGGTCGAGGGGGCGGACGCGGCCGGCGAGGGGTCCGACGGCGCGACGGGCATGCCGGCGCCGTCGGAGTGGCAGGCCGTCCGATCCATGCGGGTCGCGCGCCAGCAGATCCCCGCGGTGACCCTCCAGGGGACGATCTGGATCACCGGCGGGCTGACCGAGGACGGGGTCACCACGTCGGTGGAGGGGTACGAGCCGGCCACGAACAGCTGGCGGACCGGTCCGGACCTGCCCCTCCCCCTCCACCACCAGATGAGTGCGGTGTTCGGCGGCGAGGTGGTCGTGCTCGGCGGCTGGGCGCCCGAGGGCAGCCTGTTGTCGGCGATCACGAGCGACCAGGTGTTCGCCCTGCGCGGTGACGAGTGGGTCGAGCTGCCCCCGCTGCTGCAGCCCCGCGCCGCCGGCGCCGCCGCCACGGTCGGGGACCTGCTGGTCGTCACCGGCGGCCAGGACTCGGCCGGCGAGCTGATCGCCACGACCGAGGTGTTCGACGGCGAGTCCTGGCGCGAGGTGGCACCGCTCCCGACCCCCCGGGAGCACCTGGCCCTCGTCGCCGACGACCAGCACGTGTACGCCGTCGGCGGTCGGGAGCTGTCCTCGGACGCGAACCTGGCCACCCTCGAGCGCTACGACCCGGCCACCGACACCTGGGAGCCCCTCCCCGACATGCCGACCGCGCGCGGCGGTCTCGCCGCCGCGATGGTGGAGGGGACGCTCGTCGCGATCGGCGGCGAGCAGCCGCTCGGCGTCTTCGCCGAGGTGGAGGCCTACGACGTGGCTGCCGGGACCTGGACGGCCTGGCCGTCGCTGCCGATCGCCCGGCACGGCCTGGCCGCCAGCGCCTCGGCGGACTCGATCTTCACGATGGGCGGGGCGCTCGAGGCGACCCACGCCGCGCCGACCGCGGACGCCGAGGTGCTGGCGCTGCGCTGATCGCCCCTTGACCCGCGGCCGGCATCGCGGTGTCGTGTGCGCGTGGAGTACCGGTTGCTCGGCCCGACGGGCCTGCGCGTGTCCGAGGCGTTCCTCGGCACCATGACGTTCGGCGAGGGGTGGGGGTGGGGCGCACCGCCCGAGGAGTGCCGGGCGATGCTCGACGCCTACCTCGAGGCCGGCGGCAACGTGGTCGACACCGCGATCAA
This sequence comes from Euzebya sp., assembly GCF_964222135.1. Lineage (NCBI taxonomy): Bacteria > Bacillati > Actinomycetota > Nitriliruptoria > Euzebyales > Euzebyaceae > Euzebya > Euzebya sp. Next base: position 85,139 of record NZ_CAXQBR010000051.1, on the reverse strand, counting down.
CTACACCGACGGCGCGAGCGAGCGGATCGTCGGGGAGCTGCTCGAGGGCCGGCGCGACCGGGTCGTGCTGTCGACGAAGTACACGCTGTCGACCGATGGCGCGGACCCGAACGCGGCCGGGAACCACCGGATGAACCTGATCCGGTCCCTGGAGGAGAGCCTCCGCCGCCTCCGCACCGACCACGTCGACCTCTACTGGGTCCACATCTGGGATCCGCACACGCCGGTCGAGGAGACGATGCGGGCCCTCGACGACGCCGTCCGTGCGGGCAAGGTCCGCTACATCGGCCTCTCCGACACCCCGGCGTGGGTCGTCGCGCGGGCGCAGACCCTCGCGGAGTGGCGGGGCTGGACACCGCTCGCCGCCATCCAGGTCCCCTACAGCCTGATCCAGCGCGACGTGGAGCGGGAGCTGCTCGGCATGGCCGAGGGGCTGGGGCTGGGCGTGGCGACGTGGGGGGCGCTCGCCGGCGGGGTGCTGTCGGGGAAGTTCACCCGGCCGGAGGGGCCGGAGGGCTCGACCCGTGTCGATCCGTCGGGGCTGTCGGAGCGGGATCGCTCGGTCGCCCGGGCGGTGCAGGACGTGGCCGACGGGCTCGGCGTGTCCGCCGCACAGGTCGCCCTGGCGTGGGTGCGGTCCCGGTCGCCGCGGATCATCCCGATCCTCGGTGCCCGCCGGCTGGCGCAGCTGCAGGACAACCTGGCGGCCCTGGAGGTGGTGCTGGACGAGGGGGCGCTCGCCCGGTTGGAGGAGGCCGCCCCGATCGAGCTCGGCTTCCCCCTCGACTTCTTGGCCGAGACCGCCTCCTACGTCTACGGCGAGGCCGGCCGCCGCGTGCGGGGGCGGGCCGGCTGAGCTGCGTCCGGATCAGCCCGCCCCGACGGTCCGGTCGAGGAAGGTGAGGATGTCCCGGGTGACCTCGTCGCGGTTGGTCTCGTTCAGGACCTCGTGTCGCGCACCGGGGTAGAGGTGCACCTCGACGTCGGTGAGCCCCGCGTCGCGGTAGCGCTGCGCCAGCGCCTCCACCGCCGCGCCGCCCTGGGCGAGGGGGTCGGCATCGCCGGAGACGATGAGCAGGGGCAGGTCGTCGCGGACCGCCGCGATGCGGTCGGGGTCGGCGGCGGCGGCCAGGCTCGCGATGCCGGGCAGCGGCGGGGCCGCCCACCCGCATGCCGGGTCGGCGACGTAGGCGTCGACCTCGTCGGCGTCGCGGCTGAGCCACTCGAAGCCGGTGCGGTGCTCGAACGGCTCGTTGAAGGCGCTGAGGTCCGCCGGCTCGTCGGCGTCGAGCACCGGGACCAGCCAGCCGACCTCGGTGCTGCCGGACAGCACCACCGCGTCGACGTCAGCGGAGTGCTCGAGCAGGTGCTGCTGGGTCGCGAAGGACCCCATGCTGTGGCCGAGGATCGCGAGGGGCAGGTCGGGGTGGTCGGCGCGGATCCGCTCGGACAGCCGGCCGACGTCGTCGACCCAGCCCGGCCACCCGTCCTCTCCCCACACGCCGTAGGCGCCCTGGGCGGTCCGCCCCGAGCCGCGAGCATCGGGGGCGTACACGAGGTAGCCGGCGGCGGTCAGCGCCTGGGCGAGCCGGCGGTAGCGGGCGGCGTGCTCGGCGAGGCCGTGCTGGACCTGCACGACGGCCCGCGGGGTCCCATCTGGGGTCCAGACCCAGGTCTGGATCTCGATGCCGTCGCGGCTGGTGAAGGTGGTGGTCGACTCGTCCATGGCCGGACTCTGGCACCCCGCCCGGGTGGCCACAAGCCGGGTCGCGCCACGTGCCGCGGTGGACCGGCCGGTCTGGCGCGACGCGCCGGGCCGGTGCAGGATGCCCGCTCGTGGTGCTGGAACGCGTACGCACGCCCGGCGATGCCGGGGAGCGGGAGCAGCTGACCGGGTGGCTCGACCTCCAGCGCGCCGTCGCGCTGTGGAAGGCCGAGGGGCTGAGCGACGCCGACGCGCACCGGGCGCTCATCCCGAGCTCGCCGCTCATGACCGTCGCGGGCATCATCTCGCACCTGCGCTGGACCGAGCACCTCTGGTTCCGGGTGATGTTCCTCGGCGAGCCGGCGGACAGCCCGCCGTTCACCGCCGAGGACGGCGACATGCGCGTCGAGGGCGTTCCCCTCGCCGAGCTCGTGGAGGCGTACGTCCGCCAGTGCGCGGACTCCGACGCGATCATCGCCGCCCACGACCTCGACCAGCCCGGGCGCCACCCGGACTTCGAGAAGGCGCGCAGCACCCTCCGCTGGATGCTCCACCACATGGTGGAGGAGACCGCCCGCCACGCCGGGCACCTCGACCTGATCCGGGAGCTCCTGGACGGCCGGACCGGCTACTACTGATCGCTCCGGTACGGTCCGGTCCGTGGACCGGCGACCGCACGTGGGGACCCTGCGCGAGGGGCCGCTGCACGCGGCGTTGAAGCGCTGGTACGCCGAGGAGGGCGACTTGGTCGAGGAGCCGGTCGACGGGTTCGTGATCGACCTGGTCCGCGACGGGGTGCTGATCGAGATCCAGACCCGCGGGTTCGCGTCGATGGCGCGCAAGCTGGGGATGCTGCTCGCCGACCACCCGGTGCGCGTGGTCCACCCGATCGCGGTGGACCGGTGGATCGTGAAGGTCGACGACGACGGCGTGGTCACGTCGCGCCGGCGATCACCGAAGCACGGCGTGCCCGCCGACGTCTTCGGGGAGCTGGTCGGGGTCACGGCCCACTTGGCGCACCCGGGGTTGACCGTGGAGCTCGTCCTGACCCGGGAGGAGGAGCTGCGGCGCCACGAGCCGGGCCGGGCCTGGCGCCGTGGCGGCTGGGTGGTGCAGGAGCGCCGGCTGGTCGAGGTGGTGGATCGGGTGGTCGTCGGCGGTCCCGCGGGGTGGTCGTCGTTGCTCCCCGCGGACCTGCCCGATCCCTTCACCACCGCGGACCTGGCCGAGCAGCTGGGCCGGCCACGACGGCTGGGCCAGCAGATGGCCTACTGCCTGCGCCACGCCGGCGTGCTCGTGGCGGTCGGGAAGCGGGGCGGCGCCGTGCTGCACGCCGTGACGCGGTAGCGGTCCGCCGGAGGGGTGGCGGGACGGTCCCTCGTAGGGTCCCGCCTCTCTGCCGGGGTGTGTCATGTTCGTTGCGCAGACCGGAACGAAGGTGACGGACCTCCGTGGATCTGCCCCCTCAACCGCCGAGGTGTGTCATGTTCGTTGCGCAGACCGGAACGAACATGACAGGCCTCCATGTGTGGTGGTGACGGTCTACCCTCGTGCGGACCGTCGGTCGGTCCGTGCCGACCGCCGTGCGACGGAGGATGACGTGGGCGAGACGACCGCAGACGGGTTCACCGACGCCGAACGCGCCGCCATGAAGGCGCGCACCGAGGAGCTGCGGGCCGAGCGAGGCGGGAAGAAGAAGGCGGACGGCATGCAAGCGGTCCTGGACGCGATCGCGGAGATGCCCGACGCGGACCGGGTCATCGCCGAGCGGCTGCACGCCCTGGTGATCCGGGTCGCGCCCGACCTGCTGCCGCGGACGTGGTACGGCATGCCGGCCTACGCCCGGGGCAAGGAGATCCTCTGCTTCTTCCAGGGTGCCGACAAGTTCGACACCCGGTACGCCACGCTGGGGTTCAACGACGACGCCGCGCTGGACGACGGCGCCATGTGGCCGACCGCGTACGCGATCACCGAGTGGGACGACGGCGTGGAGGAACGCGTCGAGGCCCTCCTCCGCACCGCACTCGGCTAGAGGCGAGCCCAGCACACGGTCAGTGGCAGTCCACCCGCGCCGTGGCCGGCCGGGGGCGGGTCGTCGGGACCCACCCCTCCCCCGCGATCGACACCCGCCGCGCGACCGTGACGTCGTCGGACGACGTGCCGACCAGCAGCTCGACCTCACCCGGTTCGAGGACGTAGTCGAGGTCCGGGCCGGCGAAGCCGAGGGCGTCGACCGGCACCTCGAAGGTGACGGTGCAGCGCTCACCGGGATCGAGGGTCACCCGCTCGAACCCCTGGAGCTCGAGCACGGGACGGGTGATCGTGGCCACGGGGTCGCGGGAGTACAGCTGGACGACCTCGTCGGCCCGGCGGTCACCGACGTTCGCGAGCGACACCGCGACCTCGACGCGCTCGCCTGAGCAGACCGCCGTCGCCTGCCCCTCCCCCTCCGACGTGACGGGTTCCAGCTCGAAGCGGCTGTAGCTCAGCCCGAACCCGAAGGGGTGCAGCGGCTCGTTGGAGCAGTCGACGTACGCCCCCTTCCAGTGCGACCGCCCGCCGGACACCTTGTGCCCGTAGTACATCGGCAGCTGCCCGGAGGTGCGGGGGTAGCTGACGGGCAGCTTCCCCCCGGGGCTGAACGCGCCGGTCAGCGCCTCGGCCACCGCGATGCCGCCCCGCTCGCCGGGCAGCCACGCGTGCAGCACCGCGGCGGCGGCCTCGTGCACGGCCGGCGACCCCACCGGACGGCCGCCGACGATGACCAGCACGACCGGCGTGCCGGTCTCGGCGACCGCCAGCACCAGCTCCTCCTGGACCCCTGCGAGGGACAGCGAGGTGACGTCGCGGCTCTCGCCGCTGGTGCAGTCCGCCGTCAGGCCCGACCGTTCGCCGACCACCACGACCGCGACGTCCGCTGCAGCCGCCGCCTCCACCGCGGCGGGGATCTCCGACCGGTCGTCGGAGTTGACGTCGCAGCCGCGCACGTGGGTGATCGCGGCGTCCGGCAGCTGGGTCCGCAGCCCGTCGAGCACGGTCGAGATGTGGGACAGGTCGATCGTCTCGCCGACGTCGACGCCGTCCTGGACCGGCAGGGCGAGGACGTTCTCGCCGCTCTCGAGGAGGTCGAGGAGCGACTCGACGTGGGCGACGTAGCTGTAGTCGCCGAGCATGGCGCGGGCGTCGTCGGCGTTCGGGCCGATGACCGCGACCGATGCGGGGGAGGCGAGCGGCAGCACCCCGTCGTTGCGCAACAGGACCAGGCTGTCCCGCGCCATCGTGGCGGCCAGGTCGAGCTGGTCGGCGGTGCGCGTGACCTCCCCCACCGCGTCGACGTCCACGTACGGCGCGTCGAGCAGCCCGAGCGCGATCTTGGTCTCGAGGACCCGGCCGACCGCGCGGTCCACGACGGCCTGGTCCAGCTCGCCCCGCTCGATCGCCTCCTGCAGCGGCTTGGCGTAGCAGTCGGTGTTGGGCAGCTCGACGTCGATCCCGGCGGTGAGCGCCATCGCGGCGGCGCCGGCCTGGTCGGCGACGACGTGGTGGTAGCCCCGCAGCTGGTCGACCGCGAAGTAGTCGGCGACGACGGTGCCGGTGAAGCCCCAGTCGCCGCGGAGCACCTCGTCGAGCAGCCAGGCGTTGGCGCCGCAGGGGACGCCGTCGAGCTCGGAGTAGGCGTTCATGATCGACGCGAGGCCGGCGTGGCGGACCGCGTGCTCGAAGGGCCGGAGGTAGGTGTCGCGGAGCTCGCGAGGACCGATGTGCGGCGGCGCCCAGTTCATGCCGCCCTCCGACGCGCCGTAGCCGACGAAGTGCTTCGCCGTGGCCACGACGCCCTCGGCCAGGTCCGTGCCCTGCAGGCCCTCGACGAACGCCCCGCCCATCACCGCGACGAGGTGCGGGTCCTCGCCGTACGTCTCCTCCAGACGACCCCAGCGGGCGTCGCGGCAGATGTCGAGGACGGGCGAGAGGCCCTGGTGGGCGCCCATCGCCCGCATCTGCCGGCGGATCGCGTCGGCGGCGGCGTGGTTGTGCGCCGGCCGGAAGCTCGCGGCGACGCCGATGGCCTGCGGGAAGATCGTCGCCTCCCGGGCCATGAAGCCGGAGCAGATCTCCTCGTGGACGATCGCGGGCAGGCCGAGCCGGGTCTGCTCGCGGAGGTGGCGCTGGATGTCGTTGGCCATCTCCGCGGCCTCGCGCGCGGTGAGGCTCGACGCGCCGCTGATCCGCGTGACGTGGCCGAGCCCGGTGCTCAGGTGCTCGGTGACGCGATCCGGCACCAACCCGTCGGAGTCGGCGAGCTGGAAGATCCAGGCGCTTCCGAGCTGGCCGATCTTCTCCTCGAGCGTCATCCGCTGGAGGAGGTCGTCGACGCGCTCGGCGACCGGCCGGTCGGGGTCGGCGAAGGGCGCGTCGGCGTGGTCGGCGTAGCTCATCGGGTCACTCCTTGACTGCCCCGGCGGTGAGGCCGGAGACGATCTGGCGCTCGGCGACGGCGTAGAAGAGCAGCGCCGGCAGCATGGCCAGGGTGGTGTAGGCGAGCACGACCGCGAAGTCGGTCGAGTACTGGGCCGAGATGTTGTTCACCCCGATCGGCAACGTGTGCTGGCTCGTGTCGACCAGTACCAGGAGGGGCAGGAAGAACGCGTTCCAGCTGGTCACCAGCGTGAGGATTGCGACGGTGGACACGACGGGGCGGGACAGCGGCAGGACGACGTTGAAGTAGAAGCGGAAGGCACCGGCGCCATCGATCAGCGCGGCCTCCTGCAGCTCCCTGGGGATGGCCCGGAAGAACGGGCGCATGATGATGATCGCGATCGGCAGCCCGAACGCGGCCTGAGGCAGGGCCACGCCCATCGGGTTGCTGAGGAGGCCGACCTCGCGAAGGAGGATGAACAGCGGCAGGATCGCGACCGCGACCGGGAACAGCAGGCCGACGGTGAAGAGCCCGTACAGGGGCTCGCGTCCCCTGAAGGGGTAGCGGGCGATGACGAACGCCGCGAGCGACGACGCGGGCAGCACCAGCGCCGTCGTGACGAGGGCGATCAGCGTGCTGTTCCACACCTGCCGCCAGAACATCCCCGACGTGGCCAGGTCGGCGTAGTTGCTGAAGACCCAGGGATCGGGCAGGCCGACGGGCTCCGCGGTGAGCCGGGCGTTGGTGCTGAACCCACCCAGGATGGCGAAGGCGAGCGGGACCACGATGACCGCCATGACCACGAGGGCCACGACGTAGAGGAGGATGCGTCCGGAGTTGCGGCGCAGTCGCTCACGCACCGGCACCCACCCCCTCGATGTCACGAGCCAGCACCATGCGCTGGTAGAGGATCGCCACCACCAGCGACAGGACGAAGATGATGATCGACACCGCGCTCGCGTAGCCGAACAGACCTCGGCGGAACTGCTCGTACAGGAACGTCGCCATCGTCGAGGACGCGCCGATCGGACCGCCCCCTGTGGTCACCCAGACGAGGTCGAACAGCTGCAGCGCACCGATGACCGACAGGAACGCCGACACACGGATGGTCGGGCCGAGCAGGGGCAACGTCACGTAGCGGAAGGACTCCCAGGACGAGGCGCCGTCGATCGATGCCGCCTCCTGCAGGTCCTTCGGGATCCCCTGCAACCCCGCGAGCATCAGGATCATGTGCAGGCCGAAGTACTTCCAGGAGATGACGAAGAAGAGCGAGGTCAGGACGATGTCCGGGTCGGAGAGCCAGCCCTGGACCAGACCTCCGGCCCCCAACCCCTCCAAGGTCTGGTCGACCAGGCCGTCCGGGCGCAGGATCTGCCGCCAGACGACGCCGGTGACGACCTCGCTGAGCACGTACGGGGCGAAGAAGATCGTCCGCATGAGCGCGCGGCCGCGGATCCTCGAGTTGAGGATGACGGCCAGGCCGAGGGCGAAGGGCAGCTGGACCACCAGGGACACGACGACCACGAAGAGGTTGTGGCCGAGGGCGTCGCGGAACTGGTCCGAGCCCAGCGCGCGCTCGAAGTTCTCGAGGCCGACGAAGGTGTCGAGGGGTCCCAGCCCGTTCCAGTCGAAGAGGCTGTAGCGCATGCTCTGCACGATGGGGTAGAGCACGAACACGCCGTACAGCAGCAGCGCTGGCAGCAGGAACACCAAGATGGTGCCCCAGCTGGGCCGGTCCAGGCTCAGAGAGCCTGAACCGCGTCGCCCAGCTGGGGCAGACCGGGTGCGCATCACCCGCCGGCGACCGCCGTGATGGCCTCTGCGGCCTCTTCCGGCGTGACCTCACCGGCGAACAGGAGCGCCGTCTGGTCGTTGATCTCCGCCCCGACCTCGGGGCTGAAGAACTGGTCCAGGAAGAGCTGCATGAAGGTCGCCTCCTGGAGACCCGCGAGCACGTCCTGCATCGCCTCGTCCTCGACGGCGTCGAACGCCTCGGGGTTGACCGGAAGACCGGTGTTCTGAGCCCAGATCTCCTGGTTCTCCGTGTTGGTGATGAACCGCAGGAAGTCGACGGCCTCATCGGGGGCGTCGGCGCCCACCGCGAACCCGTCGACGCCACCGAGGGCCTCGGTCGCGGAGCCCGCGCCACCCTCGACGGACGGGAAGGGTGCCCAGCCGATGTTCCACGGAAGACCCTCCTCCGGGGTGACACCGAGCTGGCTGCGGAAGGTGCCCGGGGCCCACTGCCCCATCAGGTCCATGGCCGCGCCCTCCTGGGCCATGACGCCGGCCTCACCGTCGGGGGCGTCCCACGGTGCGCCGAGGAAGCCCTCCTGGAAGGGCTCGAGCGCGACCAGCTCGCCGACGAGCTCACCCGCGGTGATGACGTGGTCAGCGGTGAAGTCCTGCGTCTCGGCGATCTCCTCCATGGCCTCGCCGCCGCCGGCGCGGATCATGAGGTAGGAGTACCAGAAGTGCGCCGGCCACTTGTCCCCGGCGCCGACGGCGATCGGGGTGATCCCGGCGTCCTTCAGGGTCTGGACCTGCTCGAGCAGACCCTCCCAGGTGTCCGCCGGTGCGTCCAGGCCCGCCTCTTCGAAGAGGTCCTGGTTGTACCAGATGCCCACTACGCCGGCGTTGTAGGGGACGCCGTACTGGGCGCCGTCGATCTGGTGCAGCTCGACCGCCGCGGGGTTGAGGTCACCGATCCAGTCAGCGGTCAGGTCGGAGATGTCGCGGACCGCGCCGGCCTCGACCTGCTGGCGCAGCACGCCGCCACCCCAGGACTGGACGATGTCCGGGATGTCGCCGGCCTGCAGGTTGGTCTGGATGGCGGCCTTGAACGCCTCGTTCTCCATCACGTTGATGGTGATCGTGACGTTGGGGTTGTCCTCCATGTACTGGTCGGCCATGGCCTGCCAGTCGGACATCCCCGGGTCGGCGTTCTGGATGTGCCACCACTCGATCTCGACGGGCTCACCGTCCCCGCCGTCGTCGGTGGCGGCATCGTCGTCGCCAGCTGCGTCGTCGGCGGCGTCGTCACCGGCAGCCGCCGTATCGGCGGAGTCGGTCGCGTCGTCCTCCGCATCTCCGTCACCGCCGCCGCACGCGGCGACGGCCAGGGCCAGCACGGCGAGCAGCGCGAGCAGCCGCAGTCGGAAGGTACGTCCCTCTGTTGTCATGGCGATCCCTCTCTATCGACTCGGGTGGGGACTTCGGGGGGGCGCCGTCGACCCGCGGACCACGAGGTGCACGGGCAGCAGGCGGTGGATGGGCTCTGGGGTCTCGGCGCCGTCGAGGGCGCTCTGGGCGTCTCGGTCGATCAACTCGAGGAGGAGCTGGATGGCCTCGGACCCGAGCGCGCGGATCGACTGGTCGACGGTGGTGAGCGGCGGGTTGGTCATCAGCGTCTCGGGCACGTTGTCGAACCCGACGATCGAGAGGTCGCCGGGGACGTCGAGCCCGAGCTCGGCCGCAAGCCGAAGCACGTACATCGCCGAGCGGTCGTTGGCCGCGAAGATGCCGGTCGGGCGGTCGGGGAGGGCGAGGAGCCGGCGGGCGGGCGCTTCGGCACCGGCCTCGGTGAAGTCGCCGTGCTGGACGAGGTCCGGGTCGACGGGCCGGCCGGCGTCGGTGAGGGCGGCGCGGTAGCCGGCCTCGCGCTGGCGGGCTGACTCGAGGTCCGTGCGCCCGCCGAGGAACCCGATGCGCCGGTGCCCGAGCTCGATGAGGTGCTGGGTCGCCGCGACGGCCCCCTCGTGGTTCTCCGCGGCGACGGTCGGGAGGTGCGACGCGCCGACGTGGGGGTCGACGGCGACGACGGGGTGGTCGCTCGCGACGTCGACGACCGTCGGGGCGATCAGCAGGGAGCCGTCGACGAGCGTCCCGCCGAGGCGCGCGACCGACCGGCGCTCCCAGCCCTCGGCGTGCTCGGAGGTGGGGCAGAAGACGATCAGCTCGTAGCCGGAGTCCTGCAGGGTGTCCGAGACCGACTTCAGGATCTCGGTGCCGAACGGCTCGATGCGCGACATCAGCACGCCGATCACGCCGGTGCGCTCGCTGCGGAGGCTCTGGGCGACCAGGCTGGAGGCGTAGCCCATCTCGTCGATGACGCGCCGGACCTTCGCGGCGGTGGCTTCGGAGACGCCGTATCGACCGTTGACCACCCGCGAGACCGTCGCCACCGAGACGCCCGCGCGGGCCGCCACGTCGGCGATGGTCAACCGGCTCCTCAGCACCAGATCGGCTCCTGGCAAGGGGTCTGGAAACGATGTCGAGAACGATGTCGTAAACGTTTCCGAGGCAGTGTTCGCCCCCACCGGACGCCCGTCAAGGGTCAATTGTCGGTTGGCCCAACAAATTTCGCCCTGTGCCACCGGAGCGCTGGGATCGCGCAGAACCTCGCCGTCACGCGAGGCAGGCCCCGATCGCGCCTCACGTCGTCGCCGTGAGACGGACGCGCATGACGCCGTCAGCCCGCGAAGCCCGAGATCGCGCCGAACCTCGCCGTCAGCCGAGGTGGGCCCCGATCGCGCGGAACCTCGCACCGACGGCGAAGTGGGGTTCCGGTGGCGGGCCCTGAGGGATTCGAACCCCCGGCCTTCTGTTCCGTAGACAGACGCTCTATCCAGCTGAGCTAAGGGCCCCGGGTGGGCTCGTCAGAGTAGCGGAGCCCGACGGCGTCGGCCACCCCGCCGGTCCCCCTGGTGGCGGCGCGGCTCCACGCTTGCCGGGGGTCTGTCGGGTTCGTTGCGCAGAACGGAACGAAGGCGACACACCTCCGGCCGTTCGAGCCCGTCCAGCTGAAGGCCTGTCAGGTTCGTTGCGCACACCGAGACGAAGGCGACAGACCACCTTGGGTGTGGGTGGTGGTGCCCACCTGGGGTGTGGGCGGTGCGATGACCACGCCCCCCTCCCCGGACCGTGATGTCCGATCCCCGCCAGAGCCCAGCATGTGGGGGTGCGACACTCACCCCATGCTCGACCACACCGACTTCGAGGCCTGCTACACGGCGGTCGCCTCACGCGACCGGCGCTTCGACGGGCGCTTCGTCACCGGTGTGCTGACGACGGGGATCTTCTGCCGGCCGTCCTGCCCGGCCCGCACCCCGTTGGCCCGCAACGTCCGGTTCTTCCCCACCCCGGCCGCCGCCCAGCAGGTCGGTCTGCGCGCCTGCCGCCGGTGCCGGCCCGAGCTCGCCCCCGACGCCGCCGGCGCGGATCCCGCCCGGGAGCTGGCGACCCGCGCCCTCAGGCTGATCGACGACGGCGCTGCCGACGAGGGCGTCGAGGCGCTGGCCGGCCGGCTGTACGTCAGCCCGCGGCACCTGCAGCGGATCCTCGTCGACACCTACGGGGCCGGACCGGCCGCGCTCGGCCGGATGCGGCGCACCCGGATCGCGCGGCTGCTCGTCGACCAGACGGACCTCCCGCTGGGCCGGGTGGCGTTCGCCGCCGGGTTCGGGAGCGTCCGGCAGTTCAACGACGCGTTCCGCGACGCCTTCGGGACCAGTCCCTCCGCGGTCCGGCGTGGCCGGACGGGGCCGGTCGCCGCCGGGATGACCGTCACCCTCCCGGTGCGCACGCCGTTCGACGCGACGGGGGTCCTGTCCTGGGCGGCCCTCCACGCCGTCCCGTCCCGCGACGAGGTCACCCCCCACCACTGGATCCGCCACGGCGACACCGGCACCACCGCGCTGGCGCCCACCTTCGACGGCGTCCGGGTGACCGTCGACGCCGACGCGGTGACCGACCTGCGCCCGGCGGTCGCGCTCGCCCGCCCGGTCTTCGACGTCGACGCCGACATCGAGGCGATCACGGCGGCGCTGGGCGGGGACCCGGTCCTCGGCCCGCTCGTCGCCGAGCGTCCCGGCGTGCGGATCCCCGGCGCCCCCCACCCCTTCGAGGGGGCGGTCAGGGTCGTCGTCGGCCAGCAGGTGTCGGCGAAGGGCGCCACCACGCTGATGAGCCGGCTGGCGGCGCTCACCGACCGGCCCGGTCTGCCCCACGCCGACCAGCTGGCCGACGCGGACCTCGAGGCCGCCGTCGGCCTCACCCGGCAGCGCGCCGGGGCCGTCCGCGCCCTGGCCCGGGCGGTCGTGGACGGGCTCGACCTGTCACCCGGCGCCGCGCCCGACGAGACCGTGGACGCGCTGCGCGCCCTGCCCGGCATCGGCCCGTGGACCGCCGCGACCATCGCGCTCGTGGTGCTCCGCCAGCCCGATGCGTGGCCGACCGGCGACCTGGCGCTGCGACGCGCGCTCGAGGGCCTGACCGGACGATCCACCAGCAGCGCCGACCTGGACGCTCGCGCCCGGGACTGGCGGCCCTGGCGGGGGTACGCGGCGCTCCACCTCTGGCACCACCACCTCCAGACCCCGACCCAGCCCCCGACCCGAACCGAGACCCCCACCTCCACCCCGACCCGAACCGAGACCCCCACCCCCACCACGACCGACCGACCGGCCCGCCCACCCCTCACCCTGGGAGCCTGACGTGCACACCCTCACCCTCGACACGCCCGGCGGTCAGCTCACCGCGATCGCCGACGACGACCACACCGTGCTGGCCGCCGGGTTCTGCGACGCCGCGGAGCTGGCCGCGCGACTGGGCCTGCCCGCCCCTCCCCCACCCCACGCCGGCCCGAGCCCGGCCGGGGACGCGGTCGCGGCCTACGTCGCCGGGGACCTCGGCGCGCTCGACCGCGTGCACACCCGCCAGGCGGGCACGGACTTCCAGCAGGCCGTGTGGTCGGCGCTCCGCGCGATCCCCCCCGGGGAGACGGCCTCCTACGCCGAGATCGCCGCGGCGATCGGGCGCCCCCAGGCCACCCGGGCGGTCGGCAGCGCGTGCGGCCGCAACCTGATCGCCCCGTTCGTGCCGTGCCACCGGGCGGTGCGCACCGACGGTTCGCTCGGCGGCTACGCCTACGGGTTGGCGGTCAAGGGCTGGTTGCTCTCGCTCGAGTCGGGGCAGGGTGGCCGGGATGAAGCCCGTGCACCGGCAGCGCGCAGCGCTGTGTGACCTGCTCGAGTCCCTGACCGATGAGCAGTGGCAGGCCGAGACGATGTGCGACGGCTGGGATGCCGGCGACATCGCCGCCCACCTCCTCGTCCGCGAGCGCGAGCCGTGGGCAGCCGGCGGCATCCTGATCAAGCCGCTCGCCTCCCTGACCGAGTCGCGGATGCGGTCGCGGACGCGCGACGGGCGCGCGGCGATGATCGCGGACCTGCGCAAGGGCCCGCCGCCGTGGTTCGCCTACGGGCCGCTCGCCCGCGCGCAGGTGGCGGAGGACTACATCCACACCGAGGACGTCCGGCGCGGGGGCGCGGCGGCCCTCACCCCGCGGCTCGAGCCGGACGACGGCACCGGCGACGAGATCATCGCCGACATCCTGTGGGAGTCGGTGAGCCGGTTCGCGGTGCTGACCTTCGGGCGCGTCCGCGCGGACGGCGTCCTCGCGCTGACCGACGGCTCCACGTCGCGCGCCTACACCCTCGGCGGGAAGATCGCGCACCGCGCCGGTGATGCCCGGCCTGATGAGACGGTGACCGTGCACGGGCCGGTGGGCGACCTGCTGCTGTACACGACCGGCCGGGTCGGAGCCCGGGTCAGCGCCGAGGGACCCCAGCACCTCATCGACGCGATCGAGGCCAGCCACCAGCGGGTGTGACCACGAGCGGCCCTCAGGCCGTGCCGGCCTCCTGCACCCGGCCCGTCGCCCAGGTGGTGTCGAGGAACCGGATGATCTCATCGGTCAGCCGCTCCGGCCGGACGCGCAGCTCGGCGAGGGATCGGGCGGTCAGCATCGTCGCGGCGGGCATCTGCCGGGCCAGCCGCGCCGCGTCGTCCAGGGGGTGCAGCGGGTCGCCGCTGTGACCGATGACGAGGGTGGGGGCGGTGATGGCAGCGCGCGCCTCCTCCGTCGGCCCGAGCGCCCCCATCAGCAGTCCGTGGAGGACCGCGGTGATCTCGCGGGGGTGCATCGACGCCGCGTCCATGAACGAGTCGATCGCATCGATGCGGGTGCGCGGCAGCCGACCCATCAGCCTGGTCCCGAGCCGGGCGACCGGACCGCCGTAGTGCATGCCGAGCAGGACGGGCACGAAGAGCATCGCGGCGAAGGGGGCGGCGTGCTCGAGGACGGGCATCTCGAGGAGCAGGCCCTGCACGCGGTCGGGGTCGGTCACGGCCGCGGTCAGCGCGACCGCGGCGCCGAGGGACACGCCGCCGAGCACCGCCCGCTCCAACCCGAGGTGGTCGAGCAGGGCCACCGCCTGCTCGGCGTACAGCCCCACCCGGTGCGCGCTCGCGCGGCGCGGCCGGTCCGAGCGGCCGTGGCCGAGCAGGTCGAGCAGGACCACCCGGTGCCCGGCCCGGGCGATCGCGCGGGCGAGGGCGCGGTTGATCCCGGCGTCGAGGAGCAGGCCGTGGACGAGGACGACGACCTGCGGGCCGTCGCCGTGGACCTCGTAGGCGAGCACGTGGCCCTGGTGGATGAAGGTGTCGGGCTGCATCGCCGTCAGCCTGCCACAACCTGACCCGGGTCAGTCTGTGGCACGCTCACGCCGATGGAGCTTCTGCGCACACCCGACGACCGCTTCGCGGACCTCCCCGACTGGCCCTTCGCGCCCCGCCACGCCGTCGTCCCCCACGACGGCACCGACGGGATCCGCATGGCGTACGTCGACGAGGGACCGCCCGACGCCGCGCCGATCCTGCTGCTGCACGGCGAGCCGAGCTGGTCCTACCTGTACCGCCACATGATCCCGCCGCTGGTGGACGCCGGGCACCGGGTGGTCGCACCGGACCTCGTCGGCTTCGGCCGGTCTGACAAGCCGGCGGATCGGGCCGACCACTCCTACGCCGCGCACGTCGGCTGGATGGCCGCGCTGGTCTGCGACCACCTGGACCTGTCCCGCACCACCCTGTTCTGCCAGGACTGGGGCGGGCTGATCGGCCTGCGCGTGCTCGCCGCGCACCCCGAGCGGTTCGCGGCCGTCGTCGTCGCCAACACCGGGATGCCCACCGGCGACCAGCAGATGCCCGAGGCGTTCATGGCGTGGCAGCGCTTCAGCCAGACCGTCGAGGAGTTCCCGATCGGCCCGATGCTCCAGGGTGCGACCCAGCGCGAGCTCTCGGACGCCGAGGTGGCCGCCTACGACGCGCCGTTCCCCGACGAGTCGTTCAAGGAGGGACCGCGGATCATGCCGGCGCTGGTCCCGACCGGCCCGGACGACCCGGCCAGCGCAGCGAACCGCGCCGCGTGGGAGGTCCTCCAGCGCTTCGACCGGCCGCTGGTCACGGCGTTCAGCGACGCCGACCCCATCACCGCGGGCGGCGAGCGGGTCTTCCAGAAGCTCGTGCCGGGTGCGGCGGGCCAGCCGCACACGACGGTCCACGGCGGCCACTTCCTGCAGGAGGACTCGCCGGCGGAGCTCGCCGCGCTGATCGACCAGATCGCCCGCGCGGCCCGCTGAGGTCAGGCGGCGCGCCTACGACTGGTCGGCGGCGACGGCGCGGGCCGCCGCGGCGATCCGGGCGACGGTCCCCTCGACGACCTGAGCGGGCATCGCGTAGCCGACGACCTCAGCCTCGGCGTGGCCGAGCACCTGCCCGATCACCTGGTCGGGCAGCCCCTCGGACTCGAGCGCGGACCGGGCGTCCTCCCCGACGCGCATCGCGAAGTCCTCGTCGCGGTCGATGCGGTCGGCGATCTCGGTGAGGACGTGGGCGTGCTCGGACATCTCGCTCTGGCTCCCCTCGGTCGTCTGCGGTCCGGCCACGGTACCCACGCCCGCGGCAGCCGAGACCAGGCGTAACAACTCTCACCCCCCGGCCCGCAACACCCGCATCGCCAGCTCGTAGGCGCGGACGGCGATGCGCTCCACCCCTCCCGCGAAGGCCGTCACGTCCCCGTCGTCGAGCAGCGACATCGCCGTCGCCGCGTCGATCCCCTCCGCCGTCAGCGCCACCAGCGGATCTGCCGCCACGTGAGCGGCGAAGCTCGGGTCGAACTCGATCCGCGCCGCAATGTCGAGCAGCAGCCGAGGGGTGGACGGGGGCATGGCGGGATCCTCGGCGCACCGGCCCACGCGAGGCATGACGTTCCGGTGACGGCACGTATCGACGCCCCGACGAACGCGGGCACGCACGGTTTGCACCAGCAAACCTGAGTGCACTTGGAATAGATCCTGACAGACTTCGGTTCCAGCGTGCTCCGCACTTCGTAAGGACGTAATCATGGCTGATCAGCTCCGCGAGTCCGACCGGGTCGACCCGGCCGTCCTGCCCCTCCTGCCGCTTCCCGGCGGCGTCGTCGTCCCCGGCATGGTCGTGACCATCGCCGTCGAGTCGAACGACGCCCGCGCGGCCATCGACGCGGCTGCCGAGGCGGACGACCGCGTGGTCCTGGTCACCAAGTACACCGACGACGAGGGCACCGCGCGGTTCTCCACCGTCGGCACCGTCGCCCGCATCGAGCAGCGCGACCGCCTCCGCGGTGGCCGGCGCGGCATCCTCGTCCGCGGTCTCGCCCGCGCGGTCATCGGCACCGGCACCGCCGGGGGCGGAGACGCGACCTGGGTGTCGGTCACCCCGGTCGACGACGAGCCGACCGAGGACCTCGACGGGCTGGCCCAGGACTACCGCGCGGTCGTCGAGGGGATCCTCGAGCACCGCGGCGGCCAGTCGATCGCGGCCGCCCTCAACGAGATCTCCGACCCCGGCCAGCTCGCGGACACCGCGGTCTACTCACCGGACACCAGCACCGCGCAGAAGGTGCAGATCCTCGAGACCGTCGACGTGCGCGAGCGGTTGGAGCTGGCCCTCGGCTGGGCGCGCGACACCCTCGCCGAGCTGCAGGTCCGCTCGAAGATCCGCGACGACGTCAGCGAGTCGATGGAGAAGCGGCAGCGGGAGTTCATCCTCCGCGAGCAGCTGAAGGCCATCCAGTCCGAGCTGCGCGACCTCGGCGGGGAGGGCGAGGGCCTCGACGGCGACGACCTCGACGCCTACCGCACCCGAGCCGCGGAGCTGCCGCTGCCCGACGCCGTCCGGACGTTCGTCACCAAGGAGATCGACCGCCTCGAGCGCACCGGCGAGCAGTCGCCGGAGCAGTCGTGGATCCGCACCTGGCTCGACCGCATCCTCGAGCTGCCCTGGGGTGAGCGGAGCGTCGACAACCTCGACCTGACCGCCGCGCGCCAGGTCCTCGACGACGACCACACCGGCCTGGACGAGGTGAAGGAGCGCCTGATCGAGCAGCTGGCCGTGCGCAAGCTGCGGATCGAGCGCGGCCTCGACGGCGCCGACGACGCCGAGCCCGTGCTGTCCACCGCGGAGGAGCCCGCGGTCGACGACGCCACCGACGACGCCACCGACGACGGGGGCGACGCCGCGGTCCGGTCGACGTCTCGCCGCGGTCAGGGCGCGATCCTCGCGCTCGTGGGCCCCCCGGGCGTCGGCAAGACCAGCCTCGGGGAGTCCGTCGCACGGGCCCTCGGCCGCAGGTTCGTGCGCGTCGCCCTCGGCGGCGTCCGCGACGAGGCGGAGATCCGCGGGCACCGCCGCACCTACGTCGGCGCCCAGCCCGGCCGCATCGCCCGCGCGATGACCGAGGCGGGGACCATGAACCCCGTGCTCCTGCTCGACGAGATCGACAAGGTCGGCGGCGACTGGCGGGGTGATCCCTCCGCCGCACTGCTCGAGGTCCTCGACCCGGCGCAGAACCACACCTTCCGGGACCACTACCTCGAGGTCGACCTCGACCTGTCCGACGTGCTCTTCATCGCGACGGCCAACGTGCTCGACACCATCCCCGGCCCGCTGCTGGACCGGCTCGAGGTCGTGCAGCTCGACGGCTACACCGACGACGAGAAGGTCGTCATCGCCCGCGAGCACCTGATCGGCCGCCAGCTCACCAACGCCGGGTTGGCCGCCGACGAGGTGGAGATCTCCGACGAGGTCCTCCGCCACGTGGTGGAGGGGTGGACCCGCGAGGCCGGCGTCCGACAGCTCGAGCGCCAGCTCGCGAAGCTGACCCGCAAGGCCGCGGTGAAGATCGCCGCGGGGGAGCCGGCACCGATCGTGGTCGAGGACCCGAGCGACCTGCTCGGCCGCCAGCGCGTCTTCAAGGAGGACGCGATGGCCCGCGTCGACGTGCCGGGCGTCGCGACCGGCCTGGCCGTGACCGGCGTCGGCGGCGACGTGCTGTTCGTCGAGGTCGCCCGCACCGGCGAGGGGGAGGGTGAGGGGCAGCTGCGCCTGACCGGCCAGCTCGGCGACGTGATGAAGGAGTCCGCGTCGATCGCCCTGAGCTTCCTCCGCGCCCACGCCGATGAGCTGGGCCTCGACGTCGACGCCCTGTCGAGCGGCCGGTTCCACGTCCACTTCCCGGCCGGCGCGATCCCGAAGGACGGGCCGTCGGCGGGCATCACGATGACCACGGCGCTCGCGTCGCTCGTCAGCGGCCGCACGACCCGCAAGGGCGTCGGCATGACCGGCGAGGTCACGCTGCAGGGCAAGGTCCTGCCGATCGGCGGGGTCAAGCAGAAGGTGCTCGCCGCCCACCGGGCGGGCCTTGACACCGTGCTGCTGCCCAAGCGGAACGAGGGCGATCTCGAGGACGTCCCCGAGCACATCCTCGACGACCTGACCGTCCACCTCGTCGACGACGTCCGCGAGGTGCTCGACCTGGCCCTCGAGGCCTGACGGTCCGCAGTCCGGGAGCGTCAGCCCAGGACGAAGTCGATCCCGGCCTGCTCGGTGCAGCCGTCGTCGACGGTGGCACCGGGTCGCAGGAGGAACGCGTCCACGATCGCGAGCGTGCACTCGCTCACGTCGTGGACGCGGTGGCCGGCCCCGTCGACCTGGACGACGGTGCCGTCCAGACCGGTCGCGGTGGCCGCACCCCAGGCAGGCGGGGACAGCGGGTCGAACTCCCCGGAGAGCACCAGCGCGAAGACGTCGGCGGTGACGGGGTCGTCAGCCCCCTCCCCCGCGCTGCCGACGTCCCACAGCGCGCAGGCGGCCACCAGGCGCTCGACGTCGGTGGCGACAGCCAGCCCCACCGGTCCGAGGCCGTCGTCACCGCCCCCGCCGCCGCCCGCCACGGCGGAGGAGGGCACCTCGTCCCGGCAGTCCGACGACAGCCGCAGCCCCTCGGCGAACGCCGACGAGGGGACCGCCGCACCCGCGATCGCCACCTCCTGCAGGCGGGCCAGCGCCGCCTCCGGCTCGCCGTCCACGGCGAGTGACAGGGCGGCGGGGACCTCCGCCGGGCCGGCGCCCCGGAGCGCGGCGACCGCAGCCAGGGCGAGGTCGTCGCCGCTGACCCCGCCGGTCTCGCCGACGTCGTCGTTCAGCGCCTCGACCACCTGCTCCACGGCCGGGCCGATGGCTCCGAAGCGCCGCTCGCAGCCCCGGTCCTCTGCGCAGGTGTCGAAGAGCCGGTTCAGCACGGACTGGGCGGTGCGGGGCCGGTCGGCGTAGACGTCGGCCTCCGGCGGCACGGGCGAGTCCAGGACGGCGGCCCGGACGACCTCCGGCTCGCGGTCGATCACCGCGAGCGCGATGCGCGCGCCGTGCCCGACGCCGAGCAGGTCGATGGCGGGCACGTCGAGGACCTGGCGCAGGTCGAGGACGTCCGCGGCCATCGCGGCGGTGTCGTAGGCGCGTCGGTCGACCGCCTCGGCGTCGAGCTGGCGCCGGCAGTCCTCCACCAGGTCCGGCGGCAGGGCACCAGGCCGCGGCGGCTGGCCGCAGTCCAGGGAGGGGAAGGACCGGCCCGTCCCCCGAGGGTCGATCAGGACGACCTCCCGGCCGGCGCGGAGCGGTGAGGCGATCCAGCTGGCGGCGTCCGCCAGGCCGCTCTGGCCGGGGCCGTCCGGCAGCACCACGAGCGGGGGCGGGTCCGGCCCCACCCGCTCGGGGGACTCGGTCGCCGCCAGCACCGCGTAGGCGACCTCGACGACCGGACCGGCGGGCCGACCCCGCGCCTCGGGCACGACCAGCAGCGCGCAGGTCGCGTCGGCCGCGTCGAGGACGTCGGGACAGGCCGCGCTCGTCGACTCGGGTCCGGCCAGCGCGGGTGTGGTGGCGCCCGCCCCCCCTTCGTCGAGGGCCGGGCGGTCGGGTTCAGGCGGATCACCGGGGGTGCCGCCGGCGACGCAGCCGGCCGCCAGCGCCGCGACGACGACCACGACCACGCGCACCGGGACGGATCTCACCAGGCCATCCTGCACCCGCCACCGCACGCGACCGGGCGCACTAGGCTCCGCCACCATGTCCGAGCCGCCCGCCGACGCCACGCCGCGACCGACCCGACGGGACCGGTTCGAGGCGCGGCTGATGCGCCGCTCCGGTGACCTCGAGCCGGCCGCGGTGATCGCGTGGAAGCGGCGGGTGCTCGGCGACCTCGCCAGCCCCGTGGTCGAGATCGGCCCGGGCGCGGGGGCGAACATGCCCTACTACCCGGCCGGCACCGCGGTGATCGGGATCGAGCCGAACGTGGCGATGCACGAGCCGCTGCGGCGAGCGGCGGCCGACGCCGGCGTGGACCTCGAGGTGCGCACCCGGTCCGCGGAGGCGATCGACCTCGGGGACGACGCGGTCCCGAGCGTGGTCGGCACGCTGGTCCTCTGCGGGGTCGGCGATCCGGACGCCGCGGTCGCGGAGGTGCGCCGCATCCTCGCCCCCGGCGGGCAGTACGTGTTCTACGAGCACGTCCGCGCGCCGGAGGGGACCGCGACGCGATGGGGGCAGCGGCTGCTCCGCGGCGTGCACACCTACGTGTTCAACGGCTGCCAGGTCGACCGCGACCTGGGCGCGGTCGTCCACCGGGTCTTCGACGACGTGACCTGCGACCCGATCGACACCGGCTGGCAGAACGTGCACACCCGGACGCGGATCCACGGGATCGCCCGGGGCTGAGCAGGGCTCAGGCCCGGCGATCGGCCACGACGTGCGCGGCGAGCGCGCTGGTCGCCGCGGCGCTGAGCACGGACGGCCACGCCCCGATCTTCTTCGCGAGCGGGTGGGACGCCCCGAACCCGAGGAGGTACACCGCCGTCAGCCCGGCGGTGGCGGCGGGCCCGACCGTGCGCTGCCAGCGACGGCCGGCGACCACGCCGGCGGCGGCGAGGACCGCACCGCCGAGGGGTCGGTTGCCGGTCTCGCGGGCGGTCAGGTAGCCGCCGAGCAGTCCGACGGCGACGACGGGTGCGGTGCGCATGGCCATGGGCACCGACGCTAGCACCGCGATGTCCTCGGCCCGCCAGCGCGTGGGTTCGGGTTCCACCCCTCGGGGACGGGGCAGGGATGGGGTGCAGCCCGACCGCTGCACAGGAGGACCCGACATGCGCGCCACCGCACCCGCCCCCGCCCGACCGGTCGCCGTCCGCCACCGCCGAGGTGCCCGATGATCCGCAGGCTGCTGATGCTGTTCGGGATCGGGCTCGCGGCACGCACCGTGCTGGCCAGCCGCAGCAGCGCCAGCGACCGACCGACGGACCCCGAGACCGCGGCGGGCGCCGCTGGGACCGCGGATGTGCAGCCGGTCGCGATCGACCCGACGGCGACGGGCCCCGCCGCGACCGGGCCGACCGTCGACGAGGTCGAGGGGACTGGCAGCCGCGGCGGCGCGGACGGCCACCTGGCTCGCACCCCGACCGAGATCTCGGGCAGCGGATGGGTCGCGGTCCTGAAGCGGACCGGGAAGGAGGTGTCCGCCGACAACGTGCCGATGATCGCCGCGGCGGTGGCCTTCGCCGGCCTGCTGGCGCTGTTCCCGGCGATGATCGCCGCGATCAGCATCTACGGGCTCGTCACCGACCCCGGCACCGCCGCCCAGCACGCCGCTGACCTGGCCGAGACCCTCCCCGCCTCCGCACGGGACCTGATCAGCACCCAGCTCGAGTCCATCGCCGACAGCGAGTCGTCGACCCTCAGCATCTCCCTGGTGGTCTCGATCCTCGGTGCGCTGTGGAGCGCCTCGGGCGGGGTCGGGATGCTCGTGAAGGGGCTGAACCTGGCCTACGACGAGACCGACGACCGCGGCTTCGTGAAGGGCCGGGCGCTGGCGCTGGCGCTCACGCTCGGCGCCATCGTCTTCTTCGGGGTGGCCGTGGGCCTCATCGCGGTGGTGCCGCCCGTCATCGACTCCCTCGGGCTGGGGGTCGCCGGGACGATCGGCGCCCAGGTGGCCCGGTGGACGCTCCTCGCGCTGCTCATCGTCGTGTCGCTCGCCGTGCTGTACCGGCTGGCACCGGACCGGGAGGACGCCCGGTGGTCGTGGCTCTCGCCCGGGGCGGTCCTGGCCACGGTCCTGTTCCTGCTCGTGTCGGTCGGCTTCTCGTTCTTCGTCGACAACTTCGGCAGCTACGGCGAGACCTACGGCGCGATCGCCGGCGTGATCGTGCTCATGCTGTGGCTGCAGCTGTCCGCCCTGGTCATCCTGGTCGGCGCCGAGCTGAACGCGGAGTCCGAGCGCCAGACCGCGCGGGACACCACGACCGGTGCGCCGCGGCCCCTCGGCCAGCGCGGTGCGGAACCGGCCGACACAGTCGCCGCCTGACGCACCGCGCGATCCCCGAGACCCCGCAGCCCGAGAGGAGCGCTACAGGAGGCCGAGCTGCTCAGCGCCCGCGCGGTCCGCGACGGCGGCGACCGGGTCGTCGGTGGCCGACGGCCCGGGGGTGAGCTCGGCGTCGAGGTCGACCAGCAGCGGGGCGTGGTCGGACGGCTTGGACTCCCGCACCTTCGTCGGCTTCCGGTACTCCCGGTCGACCGTCGCCGCGGTGATCCCCCGCGCCAGCCGCTCGGTGGCCAGCACCAGGTCGATGCGCAACCCGTAGCCCTTGTGGAAGTGCCCGGCGCGGTAGTCCCACCAGGTGTAGCCCGGCTCGTCGGGGCGGTGGTGGCGGAACGTGTCCACGAACCCGGTGTCCACGATCGCCGTCAGACGCGACCGCTCGTCGTCGGTCGCGTGGGTGCCGCCGTGCAGCTGCACCGGGTCCCACACGTCGAGGTCGGTCGGGCAGACGTTCAGGTCGCCGCCCATGACGGTCGGCCCGTCCGCCGCGAGCCGTCGGGCCCGGTCGGCCATCGCGTCGAGGAACTGCAGCTTCGCGACGAACGTCGGCGTGCCGACCCGCTGGCCGTTGGGCACGTACGTGCTGACGAACCGGACGCCACCCACCGTCGCCTCGACCCAGCGGGCCTGGTCGGGATCAGGCTCGCCGGGCAGGCCGATCGAGACGTCGTCCACCCCCAGCGCCGCACGGCCGAGCACCGCCACCCCGGCCCACCGGCCACCGGAGTGGTCGGCGGCCAGGTAGCCGACCTCGGCCAGCTCGCGGTGGGGGAAGGCCTCCGGCGCGCACTTGGTCTCCTGCACCAGCACAACGTCGGGGCGGTGCTCGTCGAGCAGCGCCACGAGCCGGGGCAGGCGGGCCGGCAACGAGTTGACGTTGTAGGTGGCGACGCGCATCGCGAGAAGCCTATCGACCCCGTCCGCGCCCCCTGGTGACCGAGAGCCTGCTGCGGCGCGGGGACTAGACCCGCAGGCGGCGAGGCGCCAGGATCCGCCGCCGTGACATCCCTGCGCCTGGCCACCCCCGACGACGGCGCGGCCGTGGCCGCCATCTACAACCCCGTCATCCGCGACACGACGACCAGCTTCGAGACCGTCCCGGTGACCGCCGGGGACATGGCAGACCGCATCGCCGCCACCGTCCCCACCTGGCCGTGGCTGGTCGCCGACCGCGACGACGAGGTCCTGGGGTACGCCTACGCCGGACGCCACCGCGCCCGTCCGGCCTACGCCTGGTCGGTGGAGGTGTCGGTGTACCTCGACGCCGACACCCGCCGGCAGGGGCTCGGCCGGGCCCTCTACACCGCCCTCCTCGACCTGCTGGCCGCCCAGGGCTACGCCAACGCCTACGCCGGCATCACCCTGCCGAACCCCGCCAGCGCCGCCCTCCACGAGGCGGTCGGGTTCACGCACCTGGGGACGTTCACCGCGGTGGGCCACAAGCACGGGCGCTGGTGCGACGTGGGCTGGTGGCAGCGGCCCCTCGGCGACGACGGCGCCGCCCCCTCCCCTCCCACACCCCTGACCGAGCTCCCGGACGGCATGATGGAGGTGGTCCTCGCGGCCGGGCTGGCGACGATCGCCGGCCGCCCCCACCCGGAGTGATCTGTGGATTCGTTGTGGTTGCAAGTCGTCCTCGTCCTCGTGCTGGTCCTCCTCAACGCCGCGTTCGCGGGCAGCGAGATGGCGCTGGTCAGCCTGCGGGACAGCCAGCTGGCCCGCCTCGAGGAGCGTGGTCGCGCCGGCGGGACGCTGGCCCGCCTGGCGCGTGATCCCAACCAGTTCCTCGCCACCATCCAGATCTTCATCACCCTCGCCGGGTTCATGGCGTCGGCCACCGCCGCGGTGACGTTGGCCGAGCCGCTGGTCGAGCCCCTCCGCGGCGTCCTGGGCGGTGCCGCCGAGCCGGTCAGCGTCGTGCTGGTCACGCTGGTCCTGACCTACGTGACCCTGGTCCTCGGGGAGCTCGCACCCAAGCGGGTGGCGATGCAGCGGGCGGAGGGCTGGGGCCTCCTCGCGTCGCGTCCCCTCGCGGCCCTGGCCACGCTGACCCGGCCGGCGGTGTGGCTGCTGGCCACCTCCACCGACCTGGTCGTCCGCGCGGTCGGGGTCGATCCCGACGCCCAGCGCGAGCAGATCACCGAGGAGGAGCTGCGCGACATGGTCGCCGCGCAGCCGGAGCTCTCCGACACCGAGCGGCGGATCATCGACGGGGCGTTCGAGTTCGCCGACCGGTCCCTCCGCGAGATCCTCGTCCCCCGCACCGCCATCGTCGCGCTGCCCGGTGACAGCGACGTCCGCGAGGCCTCACGCCGCCTCGCCGCGACCGGGCACACCCGCGCCCCGGTGATCCGCGGCGACCTCGACGAGGTGCTCGGCACCGTCCACCTGCGCGCCCTGGTCGAGGCGGAGGGGACCGTCGAGCCGCACGTCCAGCCAGCCCTCGTGCTCCCCGAGACCGTCGGCTGCCTGGACGCCCTCCGGCGCATGCAGGCCGACCGGCAGCAGATGGCGGTGGTGATCAACGAGCACGGCGGCACCGAGGGACTCATCACCATCGAGGACCTGGTCGAGGAGCTCGTCGGCGAGATCTGGGACGAGGCCGACCCGGACGTCCAGGCCGTCGTCCACCACGACGACGGACGGCTGAGCGTCGACGGCGCCTACCCCATCCACGACCTGCCCGACATCGGCGTCGACCTTCCCGCCGGCGACTACACCACCCTGGCGGGCCTGGTGCTGGCCGAGCTCGGCCACGTCCCGACCGCAGGCGAGGTGGTCGTGGCATCGGGCTGGCGCATCGAGGTGGTCGAGGCGACCGACCGCACCGTCCGCCTGGTGGAGCTCACCCCGGACCCCTCAGCTCCGGATCCCGACAGCCGACAGGAGGGCGACGACCGCACGGGGACGGAGTAGACGTGATCCGAGGAGGCTGGTGGCGCGAGCGGCCACCACAGGTGTGGTGCATGGCGCTGATGCTGGCTCTCGGTGCCGCGCTCTGCCTGGTCGGCGCCATCCGGCCCGCGACGCCGGACACCCCGCGGGTCCTCGACGGCATCCTCGCGGGAGTCGGCGGCGCCCTGGCGCTGATCGTGTGGTGGACGCCGGCCCGGGCCTGGCTGCTGCACCTCTGCAGCGCCGTGTACCTGGTGGCCGCCACGGCGCTGATGGCCGCAGCCGCCACCGGTGAGGGCGTCGCGTCCGGCGGCGTGTCATTCGTGTGGCTGGGCATGTACGCGGCCGTGGTGCACCCCCGCCCGGTCGCCCGGGCCTACGCCATCGTCTGCGCGGTCGCCCTCTGGGTCGGGTTCGCGTTCAGCCCGGTGGTCCGCAGCGGGTGGGCCTCCTGGCTCGTGATCGCGGTCACGCTGGTGATCGCGGTCGAGGTGCTCGCCACCCTCCTGACCCGACTGACCGGCATGGCCACGACCGACCAGCTGACGGGGGCCCACAACCGCGCGGCGCTGCAGTCGGCGGTGGAGTCCGAGCTCATCACGGCGATCCGCACGGGGGACCCGGTCAGCCTGGTGCTGATCGACCTCGACGACTTCAAGTGCGTCAACGACTCCGCGGGCCACGGCGCCGGCGACCAGCTGCTCGTCGACCTGGCCGCCGAGTGGCGCGCCGGCATCCGCCGCGGCGACCGGCTGTTCCGCTACGGCGGCGACGAGTTCGTGCTGCTGCTGCCCCGCACCGGGGTCACCGCGGCGGAGGAGCTCGTCCGACGTCTCCACGACAGCTCGCGGGCCGCGTGGTCCTTCGGGATCACCCAGCTCGGGACCGGCGACCACCTGGCCACGGCGATCGACCGGGCCGACCAGCGGATGTACGCCCACAAGCTGCGCGGGGCCGGGATGGTGCCGGCGGGTGTGAGGGAGCCGCTCGCGGGCAAGGGGTGAGGAGCGGCGGACTACGATCCGCCCGCCCGCGCCCCGACACGAGAGGAACCCCGCATGTCCGCCCCGGCACGACGGCCGTCGTCCCTGCCCGGCAGCGACCCGCAGCGGGACGCCGAGACCCTCGCGGGCGTGGTCGACCTCTCCCTCGAGCGCCGCATCCGGCGGGTCCTGCAGCACCTGAGCGCCCGTGACCTCAAGCTGGCGACGGCCGAGAGCTGCACCGGTGGGTTGCTGGCGTCGCTGTTCACCGACGTGGAGGGGGTCAGCCACGTGTTCGACCGCGGGCTCGTCACCTACGACCCGATGGCGAAGTGCGAGCTGCTCGGCATCGACCCCGAGGTGATCGAGCGGCACACGGCGGTCAGCCGTGAGGTGGCGGTGGCCATGGCCGAGGGGCTGCTCGACGACGCGAACGCCCAGGTCGGCATCGCCGTCACGGGCTTCACCGGATCGGGTCGGGAGCCGGGGCTGGTGCACCTGGCCGTCGCGCGCACCGGCCGCCCCACCGTCCACCGCGAGCTGCACCTCGGCACCGTCGGGCGCGGGGCGGTCCGCCAGGGCGTCCTGCGCGGTGCGCTGCAGCTGCTGGAGGAGACGCTGTGATCCCCGGACCTGAGGCCTTCGGTTCGATCCACGGCCACGGCATGCTCCGCGTGGCCGCCGCCACGCCGCGCGCCACCGTCGGGGACCCTGCGGTCAACGCCGACACGACGATCGAGCTGGCCGAGCGAGCCGACGCCGAGGGCGCCGACCTGGTCGTGTTCCCGGAGCTGAACCTCTCCTCCTACGCGATCGACGACCTCCACACCCAGGAGGGCATGCGCGTCGCCGTGGACGCCGCCCTCCGCCGGGTCGTCACCGCGACCGAGGGCCTCCACCCCCTCCTGCTGATCGGCGTGCCGCTGCTCCGCGGCGACCGGCTCTACAACTGCGCGGTCGCGGTCCACCGGGGCGACGTGCTCGGGGTGGTGCCGAAGAGCTTCCTGCCGAACTACCGCGAGTACTACGAGAAGCGCTGGTTCTCCCCCGGCGCCGGCATCGTCGGCGCGGAGATCACCGCCGCCGGACGGACCGTGCCCTTCGGGACCGACCTGCTGTTCGCGGCCACCGACCACCCCGACGCGGTGATCGCCGTCGACGTCTGCGAGGACTACTGGGCGCCGATCCCCCCC
The DNA here is from genome assembly GCF_964222135.1 of Euzebya sp. Taxonomy (NCBI): domain Bacteria; kingdom Bacillati; phylum Actinomycetota; class Nitriliruptoria; order Euzebyales; family Euzebyaceae; genus Euzebya; species Euzebya sp. The sequence continues at coordinate 57,355 of NZ_CAXQBR010000051.1, read as the reverse complement.
TCCACCCACGCGGCGCTGGCCGGTGCCCTGGTCATCGCGAACCTGTCCGCGTCGAACATCGTCGTCGGCAAGGCCCGGGACCGGGCGCTGCTGTGCGCCTCCCACTCCCTGCGGACCGCCAGCGCGTACATCTTCTCCGCCGCCGGCCCGGGTGAGAGCACGACCGACCTGGCCTGGGACGGCCAGAGCCTCGTCTTCGAGCTCGGCGAGCAGGTCGCCGCCTCCGAGCGGTTCGCCGACAGCGCCGCGCTGCTCGTCAGCGACGTCGACCTGGCGCGGGTGCGCCTGGAGCGGACGCGCACCGGGACCTTCGGCGATGCCGCACGGGCGGCGGGGTCACCTGAGGCGCGGTTCCGGCGCATCGGCTTCGCGCTCGAGCCCCGGAGCGACGACACCGGGCTCCGGCGCGACATCCCGCGGTTCCCCTACGTGCCGAGCGACCCCGAGCGGCTGGACGAGGACTGCTACGAGGCGTTCAACATCCAGGTCGACGGCCTGACGCGGCGCATGACGGCGACGGGCGAGCCGAAGCTCGTCATCGGCGTGTCCGGGGGCATCGACTCGACCCACGCGCTGATCGTCGCCGCGAAGGCGATGGACCGGCTGGGGCGGCCGCGCAGCGACATCCTCGGCATCACCATGCCGGGGTTCGCGACGGGTGACACGACGAAGTCGAACGCCTGGCGGCTGATGGAGGCGATGGGCGTCAGCGCGGAGGAGATCGACATCCGCCCGGCGGCCGAGCAGATGCTCGCCGACCTCGATCACCCGTTCAGCCGCGGCGAGGAGGTCTACGACGTCACCTTCGAGAACGTCCAGGCCGGGCTGCGGACCGACTACCTCTTCCGCATCGCCAACCACCGGGGCGGGTTCGTCGTCGGCACGGGTGACCTGAGCGAGATGGCCCTCGGCTGGTGCACCTACGGGGTGGGTGACCAGATGAGCCACTACGCGGTCAACACCGGCGTGCCGAAGACGCTGATCCAGCACCTCATCCGCTGGACGATCTCGACCGACCAGTTCGACGCCGAGACCGATGCGGTCCTGGGCGACATCCTCGGGACCGAGATCTCCCCCGAGCTGGTCCCCCAGGGCGAGGAGGAGGAGCTGCAGTCCACCGAGGCGAAGATCGGTCCCTACGAGCTGCACGACTTCTTCCTCTACCACCTGCTCCGCCAGGGCCAGGCCCCCTCGAAGGTCGCGTTCCTCGCCTGGCACGCCTGGCGGGACGCGGCCCGCGGGTCCTGGCCGGTGGACTTCCCCGAGGCCGACCGCCGCAGCTACGACCTGCCGACGATCGTCCGGTGGCTCGAGGTGTTCCTCGAGCGCTTCTACGGCTTCAGCCAGTTCAAGCGCTCGGCGCTGCCGAACGGGCCGAAGGTGTCCGGCGGCGGGTCGCGGTCCCCGCGCGGGGACTGGCGCGCCCCGTCCGACGGGACCGCCGCGCCGTTCCTCGCGGAGCTGCGCAGCCGGGTGCCGGGCGGGGCGCGGTAGGGATCCTCGGGGCGCTCAGCTCGCGAGCAGCTCGTCGAGCTTCTCGTAGCCCTCGCGGACGCCGACCTCCATGCCGCTCGCGACGAACGCGTCGCGGTCCTCGAAGGAGTCGACCAGCGAGGTTCCGGTCAGCCGGGTGCGGCCGTCGCCGAGGTCCTCGAAGCGCAGCTTCTCGAGCGTGACCCCGTCGGGCATGCCCTCGAAGGTGAAGGTCTGGACGATCAGCTCGTCAGGGCGGACCTCGTGGAAGGCGCCGAAGAACCAGTACTCCTGGTCGCCCTCACGGTTGACGTAGCGGTACGAGCCGCCCGTCCGGCAGTCGAAGTGGTCGATGGCCATCTCGAGGTCGCGGGGCCCCATCCACTGCACGAACAGGTCGGGGTCGACGTGGGCGCGGAAGACCTTCGCCGGCGGGGCGTCGAAGGTGCGGGTGATGCGGACCAGGGGGACCCGGTCGTCCAGAGCGATCTCGGTCTCGTGGGTGCGGGTGGCGGTCCTGGCGGGTCTCCTGTCTGGGGGGGGGGGGGAGGGGACCCGGGGTCGTCGGGCATGCCGGCCAGGACGTCGTCGAGGCGGCGGTAGCGCGCCTCGGCCTGGCGGCGGTACCGCTCGATCCACTTGGTCATGAGGTCGAACACCTCCGCCTCGAGGTGCACCGGTCGGCGCTGGGCGTCCCGGCTGCGGCTGACCAGGCCGGCGTCCTCGAGCACCTTCAGGTGCTTGGACACCGCCTGGATGCTCACGTCGTAGGGCTCGGCCAGCTCGCTGACGGTCGCGTCCCCGTCCGCCAACCGCGCGACCATGTCGCGACGGGTGGGGTCGGACAGGGCCGAGAAGACCCGGGAGAGCGCGTCGGCCGGCATGTCACCTCCTCTGTGTTCAACCGATTGGTTGAGGAGGAGTGAACACGAGTGGACCGTCGTTGTCAACCCATCGGTTGAAGACGGTGCGGGGTGACGGCGGGTGCCCCCTCAGGCCCCGCAGGCGGGCGCCGCGTCGAGCTGGGTCGCCACCGCGTCGCCCAGGACGGCGAGGCCGCCGGCGAGCAGCACGTCGATCGTCTCCGGACCGCAGGCGAGCGCGAGGGTCTCGGGCGGCACCGGGTCGTCGCCGAGGGCGATCGGGGCGCCGGCATCGGCGGCGAGCCCCGCGGCCGGCAGGCCGAAGAGCCACCCGTCCGGGCGGTAGCCGTTGATGACCACCAGCTCGCGGGTGCCGTCATCCGGACGGCCGACCAGCTGGCTGGCGATGGCCGCGGCCGTCCCGGCCCGGGAGTCGCCGGCGATGCGCTGGGGGTTGGGGAGTGCGGCCTCCACATCAGCCGACAGCGCGGCGGTGCCGCCCAGCAGGATCGTCTGGCTGACGCCGACCTCGTCGACGAACGCCGCGACGGCCGGGTGCACCTGATCGGTGGGGGTCACCACGGTGGGGATGCGGTCGGCGGCGGTCCACGCGCCCACCGACACGCTGTCGGCCCACCCGGCGGTCGGGTTGTCGGCCGGCCCGCCGGCCCGCGCGACGGCCACGCGCACGCCGTCGCCGGCGAACGCCCCGGCCCCGAGCACCTCCCGGGCGACGGCGACGCTGGTCTCGACGCGTGAGGGGCCAGCGAGTCGCTCGACGGTGCCGGACTGCGCGAGCTCCGCCTCGACCTCCGCAGAGATGGCCGCGCTGCCGCCCAGCAGGTAGATCGTCCCGCCGGGGGCGAGGACCCGGTCGATCTCCGTCGCCGTGGCCGCGGGCAGCGACGTCGGGCTCGTGAACAGGAGCGGTCCGTCCCCGGTGAGCGCCGCGCCGGCGAGGGAGTCGGGGAACTCGTCGTCGCGCGACAGCACCACGACCTCGGCGTCGCCGTCGCCGAACCGCGCGGCCGACACGGCCACCGCGTAGGCCGTCGGGTCGGTGAAGTCCGCCCGCTCCGTGGTCGTCGGATCGCCGTCGAACCCGCCGGGCGCGAGCGGCGCCTCGCCGGCGGGCGGCCCGGCCGCCGTCGGCGCCCACAGGATGGCGCGGGTCACCTCGAACGCGTCGGCGTCGGTCACCGAGGTGAGATTGCCCCCGGCCGGGTCGGAGGTGTACAGGGTGTCCTCGGAGTCGTAGACGTACGCGAGCCGCTGGCCGTCGGGCGACCACACCGGGAGCTCGAGCTGCTGGGCGGTGCCGAGCGGGTTCACGAACCGGATGAGCTGGCCGTCGCGGTCGTACAGGCACACGCCGCGTTGCGCGTTGGTCGGGCCGCCGGCGTACCCCGGCCCCTCGATCTCGCACTCGTAGGCGAACCGGGTCGCGTCGGGTGACGCCGAGCCGATCCGCGAGGCGAACGTCCCGTTGGCGATCTCGACGCGGGTGTGGGTGCGCGCGGCGACGTTGACCCGGTAGAGGCTCGCCACGTTCGACCCGAAGATCTCCCCGTAGCCGTAGAGCGTGCCGTCTGACGCCCACTCGAGGTCCTCGGGGAAGCCCTCGGCCTCGAGGTCGATCGCGACGACCGTCCCCTGGTGGCCGTCGGTGAGCGACCACAGGTCGATCGAGTCCTGGCCGTTCGCGTAGGCGAACAGGTCCGGGTCGGTAGGCGACCAGGTGGGCGAGCCGACGAAGCCCTCGATCAGGGTCTGGGGACCCTGCTCCCCCTCGACGTCCATGATCCCGATGCCGCCGTCGGTCTCGACCAGCAGGCGACGGCCGTCGGGTGACACCGACGCGGTGTCGAGGTCTTGGAGCCGCATCGGCCCCTCGACGGCGCGGATGGCCCCGCCGGGCTCGTAGGCCACCATCAGGCTGTCGGTCTCGACGTACACCGTCCCGTTCCCACCGGGGAGCACGGCCCCGACGGGTGGGCTCGCGAGCGAGGTGGTCAGCAGCGCGACCGCGACGAGGGCGGTGAGGCGTCGGGCGGGTCGCAGGCGGGGGAGGTCCATGGCGCCTCACCGTAAGGACTCGTCCCGTGCGGCGGGGCGGCGTGCGCCGGCCCCGTTAGCGCATCGTTGGCGGAGGCGGAGGGATTCGAACCCTCGAGGGCTGTTACACCCAACGTCATTAGCAGTGACGCGCACTAGACCGGGCTATGCGACGCCTCCAGGGACCGGCAGTGTACGTGCGCCCCCCGCGGGTGCGCAGCCCCGGGGTAGCGTCTGGCCGCATGGACACCGAGGGGATCATCGCCGCCCACCGGCGGGCCGGACGGGACCTCGTGGTCGACGGCGTGCGGACGTTCGCCCTGGACCGCGGGGAGGGGCCGGCGGTCGTGTGCCTGCACGGGGTGCCGGTGTCGTCCTACGTGTACCGGAAGGTGGTCGCGGAGCTGGCCGCCCGGGGGCTGCGCGCGATCGCGCCGGACCTGCCGGGGCTGGGGTTCGCCGAGCGGCCAGGAGATCTCGACTACACCTGGACCGGGCTCGGGCGGTGGACCGCGCGGGCGATCGAGGCGCTGGTCGACGGCCCGGTGCACCTGGTCGTCCACGACATCGGGGGGCCGGTGGGGTTCGAGGCGATCACGCACCTCGGGGCCGCGGTGCGGTCGGTGACGCTGCTCAACACGATCACCGACGTGGGCTCGTTCACCCCTCCCCCGGTCATGCGGCCGTTCACCTGGCCGCTGCTCGACCGCGCCTGGTTGGGCGGGCAGACCGACTGGCTGTTCGTGCGGCTGATGCGCGCCCAGGGCGTGGCCGACCGGTCGGCGGCGACCGACGCGGAGCTCGCCGCCCACCGGCACCTGCTCATGCGCGACGACGGCGGCCGGGCGTTCCTCCGGATCATGCGGTCCTACGAGACGACGGCGGCCAAGTCCCGCCAGCACCTCGAGGCGATCCGCGGGGTCCCGCACCGCCAGGTGATCTGGGGGGACCGCGACCCGGCGCTGGCGTGGTCGCCGTTCGGTGAGACCGCGGTCGCCGTGGCCGACGTGGGATCCGCCACGAGGCTGCCGGCCAAGCACTTCTTGCAGGAGGACCAGGCGCCGGCCATCGCCGATCGCGTCGCGGACCTCGTGGCGCGGGCGGGCTGACGACATCGGTCCGGCCGCGGGCGTGCGAGGATCGGCGGCGATGCGCATCGCCGTCTTCAGCACCAAGCCGTACGACCGCACCTACCTCACCGCCACGAACGAGCGGATGGGCTCACCGCACCAGCTGACCTTCTACGAACCGCGGCTGACCCCCCAGACCGCCGCGCTCGCCGAGGGGCACGACACCGTCTGCGTGTTCGTGAACGACGAGGTGCACGCCGAGACCCTGGCCACGGTCGCCGAGCACGGCGTGCGACTGGTCCTCACCAGGTCGGCGGGGTTCAACCACATCGACGTGCCGCGGGCACGGGAGCTGGGCATGGAGGTGGCGCGGGTGCCCGCCTACTCCCCCTACGCGGTCGCCGAGCACGCCGTCGCCCTGCTCCTCGCGCTGAACCGCAAGCTGCACCGCGCGTACTCGCGGGTGCGGGACCAGAACTTCTCGCTGGCGGGGTTGGAGGGGTTCGACGTCCACAACAAGACCCTCGGGGTCGTCGGGACCGGGACGATCGGCACGGTCTTCACGCGGCTGATGCGCGGCTTCCACTGCGAGGTGCTGGCCTACGACCCCTACCCGAACGACGAGATCGTGCGACTGCGCGGGACCTACGTGGACCTCGACGAGCTGGTGTCCCGGTCGCAGATCGTGTCGCTGCACTGCCCCCTGACCGCCGACACCCACCACCTCTTCGACGCCGACCGGTTCGCGGAGATGCCCCAGGGCGCCTTGCTGGTCAACACCTCCAGGGGAGGCTTGGTGGACGCGAGCGCGGCGGTCGACGCCCTGCGGTCGGGCCACCTCGGGGGGCTGGCGATCGACGTCTACGAGGAGGAGGCCGACCTGTTCTTCGAGGACCGCTCCGAGCAGATCATCACCGACGACACCTTCGCCCGGCTGCTGAGCTTCCCGAACGTGCTGATCACCAGCCACCAGGCCTTCTTCACCCGCGAGGCGCTCGAGAACATCGCCGACACGACGCTGGCGAACGCGTCGGCGTTCGAGACGGGTGAGGGGGAGCTGCACCGGGTCGCGTGAGGCGGCGGCTCACGCCCGCGACGCCGGTCCCGCCATCGACCCACGGGCGCATCACGAGCCCTTCACCGTCCGACTGGGTCCCGCCATCGCCCCACGGGCGCATGACGAGCCCTCCACCGCCCGACTGGGTCCCGCCATCGCCCCACGGGCTCGCGACGAGCCCCTCCATCCCCGCCGGGTGGAGGCCGTTGGTCACACGCCTCTGGGCGCCCTCTACACTGCGCGGCCCAGGAGACGTGCCCGAGCGGACGAAGGGAACGGTCTTGAAAACCGTCGGGCCGGCAACGGTCCCGTGGGTTCGAATCCCACCGTCTCCGCAAGATACCCGCAGGTCAGCGCGCACTTTTGGTCCTTCCGTCGCGGTCGGAAACGGGGGCCGGTGAGGGGTCGAGGGCGCCGGCGGTACGCATCCGGTACGCGTCAGCATCGTCCCGCCCCGTCTCGGGGGTGCACCGCCACGCCCGGTCGAGGTCGTCCATGACCGTGTCGAGGTGCCCGTCGAAGAGGTGGCCGTAGACGTCGAAGGTCGTGGTGATGGTCGAGTGGCCGAGCTGGGCCTGGATCGACTTGGGGCCGGCGCCGGCGGCGATGAGCAGCGACGCGGCGGTGTGCCGCAACTCGTGGACCGTGAGGGTGTCGTCCAGGCCCGCAGCGGCCAGGGCTGGCTTCCACACCCGGTCGCGGAAGTCCGTGGCCGACCACGTCGCCCCGTAGGGGGTGGTGAAGATGAGAGTCTCGGCGTCGTCGTCGAGGTCGGCGAGCACCGCTTGGAGCTCGTCGCAGACGAAGGCGGGCAGCTGGACGCTGCGGACCCGATGGGTCTTGGGCGGCCCCCACACCTGGCGGCTGCCGATCTCGACGACGGACTCGGTGATGTGGAGCCGGCGCCGGTCGAGGTCGCAGCCGCGCCGCCGCACCGCGAGGGCCTCGCCCCAGCGGAGGCCGCCGTAGGCGAGGGTGAGGATGAGGGGCCGCACGTCCGGGCCGACCGCGTCGGCGAGGCGACGGACCTGGTCCTGGTCCAGGAACCGCCGGCGAGCGGGGCGCAGGCGGGGCAGCTCGACGCCGCGGGCGACGTTGTGGGTGAGGATCCGGCTGGCCACCGCGGCGTCCAGCATCGCGCCGAGCATCATGTGGCACTGCCGCACCCGTGACGCGGACAGCCCCTCGGCCTCGAGCTGGGACACGAAGGTCTCGACGGCGAGGCGGTCGAGCTTGGCGAGCGGGTACCCGCCGAGGTGGGCGGTGACCTTCCGGAGCAGCGACTCGTAGGTGTAGCGGGTCTTGGGCTTGAGGGCACGCTTGGAGTCGAGCCACTTCGGTGCCCACTCCGCGACCGTGGTGCGGCCGCGCTCGGGGTCGGTCCACTCCCCCTGCAGCATGCGGGCCTCGACGCTGACGAGGTGGCGTTCGGCGTCGAGCTTGCGCTTGAAGGTCTTGGACCGCTCACGCCCGGCCGGGTCTCGGTAGCGGGCGCGCCAGCGCACCGTGGTGGCGCCGCCGTCGCCGGTGCGCACCTGCTTGTCGATGAACCCCACTGGCTACCTCCGGGTGGCGCACTCCTCGAGCCAGGCCTGGACGTCGACCCAGCGGAACCGCAGATGCCGGCCGATCCGCAGCCCCACCGGCCCGTCGCCCTGGTACCGCCAGGCGTAGATGGTCCGGAGCGGGACGGCCAGGTAGTCCGCGAGCTCGGCCGCGGTCAGCAGGCGGTCACGGTCCTCGGCACCCATGATGCCCCCACTCCTCATCCGTACTGGTACAGACCAGTTGAGCACTGTGGATGACGGGGGTCAAGCAGATGCGTCGTCGGACGCTTTGGTGGGGCCGGTGGTGAGGGCGATCCGGTCGGCGAGGTACACCGCGGTGTGCTGGACGGCGGTGCCGGCGCTGTCGTACGTGGTCTCCACCTCGAGCACGGTCGTGGTCGCGGGGAGGCGAAAAAGCCGCTGCTCGTCGCGGGTGACGAGTCGGGCCCGCGTCGTGGTGCGCGGACCGGGTGGGGAGGGTGGGAACGCCGCGTGGATGCCCCGCTCGGGGTCGTGACGGGCCGGGCCGGGTGTGCGGATGGCCGCCTGCCACGTCGCGACCGGTTCGGCGTCCGCGAACACGATGACGCCGGTGCGCACGGTGTCGTCGAAGGCCTCTGGGCCGAGTCCCATCGGACGTGCGGTGGCGGGCAGACCGGCGTCCGTGATCGCAGCCACAATGACCGCGGGCGGGCCGGACGGGCCGTCCACGGGCACGGGGATCTGCTTGGGAGTCGCACGGACGAACGCCCCTCGACCGTGCTGGATGACCACGAGCCCTTCCTCGCGGAGGTGGTTCAGCGCCTGCCGCACGGTGCCCCGCGCCAACCCGTGTTCCGCGCAGAGCTCACGCTCGCTCGGCAGCTTCGCCCCGGCGGTCAGCTGGCCCGCGACGATCTTGTCCCGCAAGAGGTCTGCGAGCTGGCCGTACGCTGATGACCCCGCGACCTTGCGCGCCTGCGACTGTTCCACGTCCTACCGCTCGCCGATCACGTCCTCGCCCGCAGGCTACTGGCACCGCTCTCAGCCCCAAGCAGGCACGCGCCGACCGGACCCAGAGCCAACGCGGCAACCGCGCCGAAGGCGCGGGCGGCAGCGACAACCGCCCCTCATCGACACACCAGTTAGCCGCGCAGAGACCTATACGAGTTGCACCACCGCTTGCACGAAGCCATTCGAAGAGCTTGAGATCCAATCGCTAGGCGCGATTGAGATATGAAAACGTCCGCAAGGCTGACCTTGAGGGAGTGACAATCATAGCCAACTGACCACAGCACAAGCCGAAACGGTCATCAACGTCAAGCGATCGATCCATCAGGCGTTTCGAAAGGGCCGGCTCCCTTAGACTATAGCTCGTATGCATCCGGAAAGGGGGTTGCCTCCCTAAGCGGTATGGTCGTTAGACTTCGGTACTCCTTGAGTGAGATGTCGTCCAACTCCTCAAACCGAAGTGGCAATAAGTTAATTTCGCAAGCTGCGGCCGAGTCGTTCCACTGCACCCAAGTGTCCTGTAGCCAACTTATCGCCTCTTCGTTCCGGGTTCTAAGCAGTACAACTACGGCTGCATCATCAAGGTCGTCATGGTCGGCACCGGCGAGACAGAACTCCTCGACGCAGCCGTCGATGGCGGCGAAAATCTCTGGTTCGTGCTTCTTCACATCCAGCAAGCTCTGGATTAGCGGAATCTGCACTCCTTGCACAAACTTGCCGGCGAAGGCCGGCTGATAGAAGGACCTACCGACCCAAGGCCCAACCGACCAGCGTTGGGACTCATCATTGAAGGCCCGGATTGGTTGCCTCTCGACAAGCCAGCCCTTCTCACACGCAATGATCAGTCGAGAATCTGCCACCCACCAACCGCCAGGCAGGTCGGGAAGAAGAATTTGGTACTTGACGCGGCCCCGTTCGATGTTCCCTCGCCGGCCCGCAGGAATACGTGGTTCTCCATTCACCTCTTCGTCGCCGTTGACGACCGGGCAGAGGTGGACATATGGGTAACGCGGCCGTCTCGCATCTTCCTCGACTAGATCGCATGTTTGGGTAAGGATGAGCCCATAGGGCGGACGCTCAGCAGCAACAATTTCTCCCTCGCCCTCGAATGACTTCGTTAGATCAAGGACGCCGTGATGTGGCAGGCCCCAATAGGCAAACGGCGGACTTTCGACAACGTCGCCCTGCCGAAAGGTCTTCAGATGCTCTAGGAGTTCAGGTGGCCACTCCTCGCGACCATTCGGGATCTGCTCGTCTATCAACCCTCAATTCCTCCGCCGATTGCCCGCCGCTATCGCGTTTGGAATGTACGATGTAGCGTCATCCACTTCGTCATACTCGTCCTCGACGAGCGACGACGGTCTGTAGCGGGACTCGAAAAGAATCCAGTGCGTTAAACGACCCACTTCCTCTGGGCCGTCTTCACGTTCCAGGATTGATAAGTAGCTGTCATCTGAGCCTGGAGCGTTCTTGGTCCAGTCATCTGGAGTCCATCCCTTCGCGTTGAGCGCTGCAACCAAATTCTTCACTTCTAGCAGTCTCCGCACGGTTGCTGGATAGGGCTCCCGCTCGTGCTTGCGCCAAGCCTGAACTGTATTGTGCGAAAGGTCGACGATGCGCGCTGTGTCACGGACATTAAGTCCTAGCCCGCGCTTGACCTCGTCAAACGCGGCGACGGCCGTTGCTGCCCGGCCACCGGGCGTGGGCCGGTGCATTTCTCCTCGCGTCGGAAGCCAGCGTGCGAGGTTCGATTGCCATGGAAGGGTGACCGACGCGATGTCCGTGTCGGTCTCAGGCCTCATGTCAACACCGGACCCCGTAGGCACAAGTGCTGTTTCTTGAAGTAAGTAGTTGAAATTGCCAATTTCTTCGTGGTGAAGTGTTCGATCAATGCGATCAATTAGCAGATCAGTATCACGAAGAAGCCTCAGAGCAGAGCTGAAGGAAGTGCTACGTGTTAGCCTCGGATGCGTCCGAGTACGTGGACGACGCATCACCTTCACGGGGCGTCCCCCCCTCGCAGGCTGACGAGGAAATCGCGGTCGAGACTTTGGTGGAAGAGCGCCACCGCAATACTGTGCATGCTATCAAGTCGTTCAAATAGATCGACCATGGTGAGGCGAGAACCTGGTTGGGCGAAGACATCATGATCTAGTAGGTACACAGGCGTCTCGTCCTCGGCCAAGAGGCTTCCGTGTCGAAGCCGAACCCTCACATCGTTTGGAGCGAGGAACTCGATGATCTGCTCGGACTTCATCACGGAGGCACCTACTTCTGGATGCCTGACGGGCCCTAGATAGGCCGAGTCTATACGTCCGACCCAATCGCCGGGCGCCTCCACTTCCTCGACCGCAATCTCGTCAATATAGCGCAATCCCACTCGCGAGAGGACCTGCGGCGACAGAATCTTCATGACGCCTGCGCAGAGTTGTTCCAGCCGCCCCCTGAAGTGCGTCCACGACTGGTATGCCCGTGTCTCGAGGGAGAAGGCCTCCGGTGAGAGAGTCGCGACCCATGAGTCTTTGCCACGGATCTGCCAACTCCTAGTGGGGGCGCCGGCGGACATGGCGACGCCACGACCTATTTGCGGGGAGACCTGCAGTGAGTGCTCCTCGACCTCCTTTAGTTCTCCGAGAAAGTCCGCGACGTACTCATGGATGTCAATGACGCGTCGGCTGTCGAGGGCGGCAGCCAGATGCTCATGCCGGATCTGCGCGACGACGAGCGTGAGCGGCGACTCCTCAAGGTGGATGCTCTCGGGCGGGCCTAGATCAAGCGGTCGTACGGTCAAGCAAACCCTCCTCCTCTTGGCGGTCTGGCCCAAGTGTGGCACAACTTAACCGTCGCCGAGGCCGAATCTTGGGTGGGCGGGGGTCAGGTGGCGTGTGTATGCGGGCAGGATGGGAGCAGACTAGTCAAGGAGCCGGGGCATGCCGGCCGCCGAGCGTGGTCCCGGACTCACAACGCAGTTGATCGTGGGACATCGAGACCAGGGCGAGTTGATCAGCGTGGGAGCGCTCCAGCGCCCGTTCGAGGTAGGCTGTGGCACAGTGGGGGACGGGGCCAGGGTCTGCCACGGCGTACACATGGCTGCGGTCGCGATGGCGGCTCAACATGACGTAGGCCAGCTCGCGGTACGTGGCGTCGTGGACCAGGACGTGGGTGGTGTCCACGGTGCGGGCCCTGCGCGCGGTGGACGGTCGTGGCGTACCCGTGCTCGACGTGGTCGGTGACGTAGGCGGCGGGCAGCCAGCGTCCGGTGCCGTCGCTGTCGGTGATGAACAGCCCCGCGGTGGTGTCGAGGGGCACGACGCCGGTGGTGCCGTTGAGCAACCCCAGCTCGACGTCGTTGCGGCGGCACACCACCTCGTCCCCGACCCGATAGCCCGTGGCACCGAACGCCACCTCCGCTCCGAACAGCCGACCGCCGGCGTCCAGGTGGGCGCGGGCGGCCTGGTTGAGCGCGGCGACCTGCTCGATGGTGGCGGCCAGCAGCAGGCTCGACCGGCCGGCGTCGCGGTCACGCCACCACCCCTCCACCGCCGCGACTGCCGCGGCGTCGAGGTCCGCCGCGATGTGGCTGCGCCCGTCGGCGAGGAACCATGGGACTGCGGCGAGGTCTCCGTTCCGGATCGCGTCGACCGCGTCGCGCTCGGCGGGGTCGTGCTGGCGGCGGTTGCTGGTGAGGTGGATGCTGTCGGTGGTTTCGGCGAGGGCGCGGAACAGCCCGCCGGCGTCGATCTCGGGCAGCTGGCGGTGGTCGCCGACCAGGACCAGCTTGGCCCCGGCGGTGGTGGTGGCGGCGATGAGCGCGGCCAGCTTGCGGGTGCCGACCATGCCGGCCTCGTCGACGATGATCACGTCGGCGTGGTCGAGCGGGCGGGTGGCCAGGTCGCCGAGCAGCCGGTCGAGGGTGGTGGCGGGGACCTGGGTGCGGTCGCTGAGCTCCTTGGTCGCCCGTGCGGCGAGGGCGGTGCCGGTGACGGTGTGGCCCTCGTGGGTCCAGCCCTGCACGGCGGCGGCGAGTGCGGTGGTCTTGCCGCTCCCCGCGCGCCCGACGACGACGAGAACGCCGTCGCGGCTGGTCAAGAGCCGACGGACCATGGCCTGCTGCTCGGTCGACAGCGACCAGTCGGCGAGGACCGCCTCGGTGGTCTCTGCTGACGTCCCGATGGCCCTCGCTGCCGCGACGTGGCCCAGTGCCTGACGCTCAATCGCAACCAGGGCGGGAGTGGAGTACCGCGCCTCGGTCGGGTCGGCGGGGAGCCGGCCCTGTCGCGGCGCCGGTCCGGAGGGAAGGACGATGCCGAGCTCGCCGGCGACCCGCCGGATCCGCCATGCCAGGACGGCGGCGGGGTCGCGGACACCGCTCAGAGGCTCGGCCAGGAGCCGGTCAGCGAGCTGGGCGGGCGTGAGCGGGCTGTCGGCCAGGATCGTCTCCAGCTGGCCGCACAGCCCCGGCGCGGAGGCGACGCCGAACCCGACGTGACCGGCGAGGGCGGTGAGGACCTGGTGGACGCCACTGACCGATGTGGTGGGCGGGCTGCCGAGGCGCAGGACCGTCCCAGGGGCGTGGTCCAGCGTCGCGTCGGCGAGCTGCTCGATGTCGGCCACCGACGCGCCGCGGGGCAGGCGGTCGCACCACGCCTGCAGGACGTCTCGGCGGGTGAAGGTCGACTGGTGGGCGGTCAGCCCGTCGGCCGCGCCGAGGGCGGCGACGACGCCGTCCACGTCGATATCGTCGAGGCCGCGGCGGACCTCGACGTGCAACAGGGCGGTGAGATCCGCCGGGCCGAACCCCACGGCGACCGACCGGCGCCGCCACCGCTGCTGCAGCGTCGCGCCGTCCACCGGGCCGTCCTTGGCCCGCCGGGTCGCGAGCGTCACGGTCTGGGCGGCCTTGGCCGAGGTGTGGCCGCTCGCGGAGAGGTGCCGCAGGATCTGCGCGCGCCGCTGGGAGAAGTGCTCGACGACCGCTCGGGGGATCCCCGCGACGTCGGCGACCCCGTTGACGACCGGCTGCCAGGCCACGCCGAGCTCGGTGGTCAGCCGATGCCGCAGCGACGCCTGGTAGAGGTACCCGGCGGTCTTGGCGTGCCGGTACACCGACCGGCTGTCGATCGTCCGCCACCGCCCGTCGGGGGTGTGGGCGAGGTTGGCGACCAGGCAGTGGCTGTGCAGCAGCGGGTCGCCAGCGCGTGAGGTGCGGTGGCGGAACACCGCCGCGACCGCCCCGGTCACCGGCGTGAGCGTCCGGTCGGCACCGACGCGGGTCCGGAGGGCATGGCGTTCCAGGTAGCCCAGCGCATCGGCCACCGCCGCGTCGTGCGCGGCGCGGACCACGTCGCTGACCTCCCGCTCGCCCAGCCCCCACACCAGCGCGACGCTCTTCGGTGCCCGGAACGTCAGGTCGAAGCCGGGCACGGTCGCCTTGCGCCCCATCGTCCGCAGCGCCGCCCCCGTCGCCGGGTGCCTGCCGGCCAGCACCGCCTCCAGGTCCGCGGCATCCACCAACCCCTCGAGCCCCAACTCCGCCGCGGCGGCGCCGACCCAGCGACCCGGCGCCTCCCCGGCGCCGAGGTAGTCGTCCTCCACCCCCGAGGCCACCACCGACAGGTAGTAGGATCCGCCGTCGGCGGCGAGCTTGCCGATGTTCAACACGGCGCCACCGCCCCCGCGCAAACGCTTGCCAGTCTGTGAAGCCATCTCCTCGAGCGGCAGCAGCGGCGGAGACGAGAGGAAGCGTCGGCTCTGGGGACGGTCAAGACGATGCGATGGTCGTCCCTCTCACGCCATGTGGCGGTGGCGCTGCAGCTGCGGGACCGTCGAGGGCTGGACCGGCGGCGCGGCTGGAAGGGTCGCGGGTGGGTCGCTCCAGGCCCGGTCCGTGGTACGCATGCGGTACGCGTGCGGCCGCGAAACGTCCAGCAGCCCCGAGACGGCTCTTCGGCGAAATCGCAGGTCAGACACCGTTTTGGTGGCACCGCATGGCACGCGATGGCATCCCCTGGGACGACGGTATTGGCCTTGAAAACCGTCGGGCCGGCAACGGTCCCGTGGGTTCGATCCCACCGTCTCCGCCAGATGCCTGCAGGTCAGCGTGCACTTGGATCCCGTTCGTCGAGGTCGGGACGGGGTCGGTGAGGGTCCGGACGCGCCGGTGGGACGCGTCAGATCGTCCCGGCCCATCTCGGGGGTGCGCCGCCACGTCGCGGCCGCCGGTATCACAAGTGGTATCGTCGCGGCCATGGCGATGACCCTGCGGCTGGACGCGGCCGAGACCGAAGCCCTGCGGCGCCGCGCCGCCCGCGAGGGACGATCGATGCAAGAGGTCGCCCGAGAAGCGGTCCGCACCTACATCGAGCGCACCAGCCGCCGCGAGCTCCTGGACGAAGTGCTCGACGAGGAGCTGCCCCGCTACGCCGAGGCGCTACGCCGTCTCGACGAATGATCTACCTCGACGTCGACGACCTGTTCCACATCGCCCGACGCGTGCTCCACGCGTTGGAGGTCCGCGACGTCGGACTGCTCGAAGCGGCCACCGCCCGGCCAGACGCCACGGCATTCGGTGAGGACGCCTACCCCTCCGTCCACGACAAAGCAGCAGCGCTGCTCCACTCGATCGTTCGCAACCACGCCCTCGTCGACGGCAACAAGCGACTCGGTCTGGCGGCGGTCATCGCCTTCTACGGCATGAACGGGTACCGACTGACCTCCACCAACGACGAGGCCTACGAGCTCGTCATGGCCGTCGCACGTGGCGACGTGGATGACACCCCGACCATTGCGCACCGACTCGCCACGTCGACGCGCGAGCACGACTGATCGCCTGCAGCTCCGGCTCAGGAGGTTCTGGTGCGTCGCCCCCTTTCGAGCGCTGGTGATCGATCCGGTGGGCTGCGTGCCCTGATCAGCCCTGCATCCGCGGATCGTGCGTGGGATCGGGGTACGGCGGGGGGCAACCGCGCTCGACGGCGTCGGGGCGCAGCTCGACGTGCCACGGCTCGTTGGCGTAGATCCGGCACAGCCCGTGCGCCGCGCCGTGGCGGGCCACCCAGTCCATCGCGTCGAACGGCCCGATGTCGACGGCATCGCCCGACACGTGGGGGGAGGTCGTCGAGGTGGCCACCCAGCGGGCCGCCTCCTCCAGCGAGCCGTGCTCGGCGACCGCCTCGGCGAGCAGCTGGTCCTGGTGCTCCGCCGACCGCCAGCCGCTGTTGACGACGATGGCGATGCCGTCCTCGGCGGCGGCGACCGTGGCATCGCGCAACGCCGCGAGCAGCGCGGGGTCGAGGCCCGCCACGCCCGGGAGGTCCTCGTCGAACGCCGTGACGCCGTCCGGCAGCACGCCGTCGGCGCGGTCGACGACCCCGTCCGACCATCCGGGCGACGCGGGTCCAGCCGACGGGCCACCGGCCAACGCGGGCATCCCCGATGCGGTCGTCCCCGTCCATGCCGTCGCGACGACGAGCGCGCCGAGGGCCACGACGAGGCCGGCGCTGACGACGAGGAGGGCGAGGGTCCGGGAGATCCGCTCGGTGCGGGCAGGTGCGGGTGCGATCCGGTGCATGGGCCCAGTGGAGGGAACCCGGTGTTGCGAGCCCGTCTGGGCTTCTCCATACGCCCGCGATACGCGCGCGCTCGTAGCCTCGGGGCCATGCGCGTGCTGGTCGTCGAGGACGAGCCCTACATGGCCGAGGCGATCCGCGACGGCCTGCGGCTCGAGGCCATCGCGGCGGACATCGCCGCCGACGGCGACACCGCTCTGGCGCTGCTCGACGTGCACGCCTACGACATCGCCGTCCTCGACCGCGACATCCCCGGCCCCTCCGGTGACGAGGTCGCCGCCCACATCGTCGCGTCCGGCAGCGGCATGCCGATCCTGATGCTCACGGCGGCCGACCGGCTCGACGACAAGGCGTCGGGGTTCGAGCTCGGCGCCGACGACTACCTCACCAAGCCCTTCGAGCTGCGCGAGCTCGTGCTCCGGCTCCGCGCCCTCGACCGCCGGCGCGCCCAGCCCCGCCCGCCCGTGCGCGAGATCGCGGGGCTCCGCCTGGACCCGTTCCGCCGCGAGGTCTACCGCGACGGCCGCTACGTGGCGCTGACCCGCAAGCAGTTCGCCGTGCTCGAGGTCCTCGTCGCCGCCGAGGGCGGGGTCATCAGCGCCGAGGAGCTCCTCGAGCGGGCGTGGGACGCGCACGCCGACCCGTTCACCAACGCCGTGCGCATCACGATCTCAGCCCTCCGCAAGCGGCTCGGCGAACCCTGGCTGATCGCCACGGTCCCCGGCGTGGGGTACCGCATCGACGCCGACCCCCACGGGGAGGGGGAGGATCGGGGCCGTGGATAGGCCGCCCGGGCTCAGCGTCCGCCTCAAGCTGACCCTCAGCTACGCCGGCGTCGTCGTGCTGACCGGGGCGGCGCTGCTCGCGACGGTGTGGGTGTTCCTGCTCCGCTACGTCCCCGACCAGGCCACGCGGGGTCCCGGCCCGTACAGCCCGACCCGGTCGGACCTGTTGGAGGCCTTCGCCCCCCGGGCGGCGCAGGCGCTGGTGCTGCTGCTCGTCGTGGGACTGGTCGGCGGCTGGTTCCTCGCCGGGCAGGTGCTCGCGCCGCTGACGCGCATCACGAGCGCCACGCGGCGGGCCGCGGGCGGCTCGCTGTCGCACCGGATCCACCTGGAGGGCGGCCAGGACGAGTTCCGCGAGCTGGCCGACGCCTTCGACGCGATGCTGTCCCGCCTCGAGGCCCACGTCGCGGAGCAGCAGCGGTTCGCCGCCAACGCCTCCCACGAGCTGCGGACGCCCCTGGCGGTCACCCAGACCCTGCTCGACGTCGCCATCCAGGACCCGGACCACGACACCGGGGAGCTGCTGGCGCGCCTCCGGGTCGTCAACGACCGGGCGATCGACCTCACGGAGGCCCTGCTCGCGCTCAGCCGCGCCGACCGCGGACCCGTCGCCCGCGAGGTCGTCGACCTGTCCCTGGTCGCGGAGGAGGCGACCGAGGCGCTCCTCCCGCTCGCGGAGTCCCACGGCGTCACCATCGAGACCGTCGGGGAGGTGGCGCACGCGGCGGGATCGCGGGCGCTGCTCCTGCAGATGACCACGAACCTCCTGCACAACGCCGTCGTGCACAACCTGCCCGACGGCGGCACCGTGCAGGTCACCACCGCCACCGGCGACGGCACCGCGACCCTGCGCGTGGAGAACACCGGCGAGCGGGTCCTGCCGCACGTGGTACCCACGCTCACCGAGCCGTTCCAGCGCGGCGGCGGACGCGCCCGTCACGGTCACGCCGGCGTCGGCCTGGGCCTCGCCATCGTCGACCGCATCGCGCGGGCGCACGAGGGCCGGCTCACCCTCTGCCCGGGCCCCGCGGGCGGGTTGACCGTCACGGTGGCCCTCCCCGAGGTCACCTTCGACCTATCTTCAACAGAACGTTGACAACTGCCCGTTGATGGGGTCCACTTCCCCGATGGGAGCGGACGACGATGCGGTGGCAGCGGCACTGGACGTCGCGCGAGATGTCCTCCGAGCGGGGGGACCGGCCGAGCTCCCGCCGCGGCCGTGGCAGCACCCCGGGCAACCCGTCCCCGACGGGGACCTCGTGCGACTCGCCGCCTGGCGGTCCCGCGACCCCGACGTGCCCGCAGACGTCGTCGCCGCAGGGCTGGCGCTCCTCGGCCCGGCTCGCGCGGAGCTCGACCAGGTGGAAGCCGCCCTGCTCTTCGCGGCGCGGGGTGCGGCGATGACGTGGCGGCAGATCGCCGAGTCGCTGGGCCTCGACTCCCCCCAGGCGGCCCAGCAGCGGATGGCACGCGTCAGCGGGCGGCTCGGCGGGTCCCCGGTCGAGCCGGCGCCGTGATCCTCCGCGGCACGCCCGCGAGCCCCGGCATCGGCAGCGGACCGGTCCGGGTCATCCGCGACCTGGACGACTTCGGCACCTTCCGACGCGGCGACGTGCTCGTCTGCGCGACGACGTCACCGGCGTGGACGCCGTTGCTGACCCGCGCCGTGGCCGTCGTGACCGAGCGGGGAGGGATCCTCTCCCACGCCGCGATCGTGGCCCGCGAGCTCGGCGTCCCCGCCGTCACCGGGGTTGCCGACGCCATGGCGGTGCTGGCGGACGACCAGCGCGTCGTCGTCGACGGCAGCCTCGGGACGGTCACCGCCGACCAGGGCCCACGCCGGTGACGGCCCCCACCCCTCCCGCGCTCCGGGTCCTGCACGCCGTGCGGACGCTCGGGTTCGCCGGAGCGGATCGCATCGCCGCGCAGGTCGACCTCCCCGAGGAGCAGGTTCTGGGCCACCTGCTCGACGACCAGGCGGCGGGACACGTCGCCCGCTCGGCGTTCGCGGGCAGCGACGGCTGGTCGCTGACCGAGGAGGGGCGGCGGCACGGCGAGCGGATGCTGGCCGCGGAGCTCGACGCCGTCGACGCCCGCGACGTCGTCGAGGACGTCCACCGGGACTTCCTGCCCCTCAACGCCGAGGTGAGCCGGGCGTGCACCGCCTGGCAGCTCGCCGAGCTGGGGATCGGCGCCACCTCGCCCCCCATCGAGGCGACCGTGGCGACGCTGACCCGGGCCGCTGAGGCGTTGGCGGAGCTCGAGCGGCGGCTCACCTCGCACCTGCTGCGGTTCGCCGGCTACCACCGCCGCTTCGCCGACGCGCTCCGGCGCGCCGCCGACGATCCTGCCTGGATCACGGCCACCGATCGGGACTCCTGCCACCTGGTCTGGTTCCAGCTGCACGAGGACCTGATCGCGACCCTCGGGCTGACGCGCTGACCACGGTCAGCCGCGGGGGGCCGCGTCTTCGAGTATCCGCACCAGCAACCGGTCGAGCGGCTCGTCCGACCCCTCCAGGTACCAGGTCTCGAGACCGGTGAAGACGGGCCACAGGACGGCGGCGACCCGCGCCCGGTCGACGATGGGGTCCCGGCGAGCGGCGTCCGGGAGCGCATCCCAGACGTGCTGGACCAGCTGGTCCATGACCAGCAGCCCCGCTGCGCGGACCGCGGGCACCTCCACCATCAGGCGCACCCGCCGTCGAGCGAGGTCGAGGTCGGCCTCGAGGAGCTCGGGGCCCGACTCGCGCACGGCGTCGAGGAACGCCTCGCGCAGCTCCGTGCGGTCCAGGCGCGCCACGACGGCCTCGAGGAGGTGCTCGTCCTGCTCGTCGCTGAGGACCAGCCCCTCCTTGGTCCCGAAGTACCGGTAGACGGTCCGGGGCGAGACCTCCGCCGCGGCGGCGACCTGCTCGATCGTGACCGCGTCGAAGCCGTGCGCGTCGAAGAGGTCCATGGCGACGCCCTGGACGTGCCGCATCGTGGCGGCCTTCTTCTGCGCGCGCAGCCCTGCCATCCCATCCGTCCCATCGACGCGTAAGGTCCTGGCAGTCACTGCCAGAACTCGATACAGTCACTGCCATGAGGCAGCGACTGCCAGACACCCTACCCATCCGCGCGGAGGGGCTCGTCAAGCGCTTCGGCGACGTGACCGCGCTCGACGGCCTCGACCTCGAGGTGCGCCACGGCGAGGTCCACGGGTTCCTCGGCCCCAACGGCGCCGGCAAGTCCACGACCATCCGGGCGATCCTGGGCCACCTCCGTCTCGACCGTGGACGTGCGCAGGTCTTCGGGCTCGACCCGTGGACCGACGCGGTCACCATCCACGGGCGCCTGGCCTACGTCCCCGGCGACGTCGCCCTCTGGCCCTCGTTGACCGGCGGTGAGTGCATCGACCTGCTGGGCTCGTTGCAGGGCAGCCAGGACCGCGACCGCCGCGACGAGCTGGTCGACCGGTTCCGCCTGGACCCGACCCGCCGGACGCGCACGTACTCGAAGGGCAACCGGCAGAAGGTCGCGCTGGTGGCGGCGCTCGCCACCGATGCCGAGCTGCTGGTCCTCGACGAGCCCACGGCCGGCCTGGACCCGCTGATGGAGTCGGTGTTCCAGCAGTGCATCCGCGAGGCGGTCGCCGAGGGCCGGACCGTGCTGCTGTCCAGCCACATCCTCGGCGAGGTCGAGGCGCTCTGCGACCGGGTGACCATCCTGCGCGACGGCCGGGCGGTCCGGACCGGCACGCTGGCCGAGCTGGCCCAGGACGCCGGCACCACCGTGACGGTGATCACGCCGGAACCGATGCCCGGGCTCGCGGAGGTCGACGGCGTCGAGGTGCTCGAGTCCACACCGGGCGCGGACGGGGTCCGCACGGTCGCACGGGTCGGGGGCGCCTCGCTCGCCGGCGCCGTGTCGGTCATCGGCGGCGCGGCGCCCACGCACCTCGTCGTGGAGCCCCCGAGCCTCGACGAGCTCTTCCTGCAGCACTACAGCCAGGCCGCCGAGGGGGTCAGGCGATGAGCGCGGTCGCGCTCCGCCCGGACGCGGAGCGCCGCGGCGGCCCGTCGAGCGGCACGGCGGCCATGGTCCGCCTGCACCTGCGGACGTCCTGGCGCGGCCTCCTCGGCTGGCCGGTGGCGATCGCGGTCGCGCTGGGCGGGACCGCGGCCGGGGTGGGCGGGCTGTACGCCGAGGCCGAGGACCGGGCGGTGTACGCCGCGACGGTCGGGGACTCCCCGGCCACCGTGGCCTTCAACGGCGCGCCCCTGGACCTCGGGACGATCGGTGGCATCGCGGCGTTCGAAGGCGGCTTCTTCGCGCTGCTGCTCATCCCGATGATCGCCGTGCACCTGGCCATCGCCCACACCCGCCGGCCGGAGGAGGCGGGCCTCGCCGAGCTGGTGACCGCCGCAAGGGTGGGGAGGATGGCGCCCCTGCTGTCGGGAGCGGTCGTGGTCGGGCTCGCCCTGGCGCTCGCCGGTGCCCTCACCTGGGCCGGCATGGCCGCGGCCGGCGTGGCGGTGGAGGGGGCCGCGCTCTACAGCGCGGGGGTGCTGGGCCTCACCCTGGTCTTCGCGGCCGTCGGGCTGGTCGCCGCCGAGCTCGCCCAGACCGCGCGGAGCGCCTACCTCATCGGGGTGACCGTCGTCTCGGCCACCTTCGTCGCGCGCGCCGCCGTCGACGTCACCCTGCTGCCGGACGACGTCGTCGAGGGGTTGTGGGCGACGCCGATGGGGTGGATGTCGGCGATCCGGCCCTTCGGGGATCCGGCGGCGTGGCCGTTCGCGGCGCTCCTCGCGACGACGGCCGTGGCGCTGGGCGCGGCGATCTGGGTCCGGGGCCGCCGCGACCTCGGCGCCGGGGTCGTGGCCGAGCGACGCGGTCCAGCCCGCGGGGACGTCCGCACCGTCCGCGGGCTGGCCTGGCGGCTGCTGCGGACCGCCGCGATCGCGTGGGTGGTGGGCGCGACCGTGGCCGGGTCGGCGTTCGGCCTGCTGGCACGGGAGGTGCGGGTGCTGACCGAGTCGAACCCGGCGCTCGCCGAGGTGATCGGCGGGGCGGCGACGGACAACCTGATGGGCTTCGGGCTGGTGCTGGTCGCGCTGCTCGCGGCCGCGGCCGCGGCGCAGTCGATCGGCCGTCTGGTCCAGGAGGAGGGCGCCGGCCGAACCGGGCTGGTGCTCGCCACCGCGACGACCCGGATGCGCTGGTGGGCGGTCCTGGCCAGCCTGCCGACGGGCATCGCGCTGGTGGCACTCCTCAGCGGCGGTGCGGGTCTCGGCGTCGGCGCGTGGGTGTCCGACGGCGACGTGGCATCGGTCGGGACCGCCCTGTCCGCGGCGCTGTGGTACCTGCCGGCCCTCGCCGCCGTCGTGGGCCTGTCCGCGGTCGGCGCGACGGCCGGCGCCCGGTCGCTGCCCGTCGGCTGGGTCGTCGTCGGCTGGGCCACCGCGGTGGCGTTCCTCGGCGATGCGCTGGACCTGCCGCCCTGGGCGCGGGACCTGTCGGTGCGCGCCCACGTGGGCCTCGTGCCCGCCGCGGACGGGGCCCCCACCGCCGCGGCCCTGCTCGCCGCGCTCGGCGTCGGTCTGACGGCGGTGAGCGCGTGGCGGTTCGCGCGGCGGGACCGCCGGGCGGGCTGAGGTCGGGGGAGAGTCGCCCCCGCCGCCCAGGGGGGGACGGACGGCGAGGGCGACGGGCCCACCGTAGGCCGACGCACCGGCCGCCGTCCATGGGGTGACACCTGGTCACCAAGACGGATCTCCGCGTCGCGGGCCTCGCCGGGGCGTCCCCCGCGGGCGGGACCGGTGGTGGCACGCTGGGTGCCGACCGCGCCCACGGCGGGCGCAGCGACCGGTGAGGTGACGATGCGGATCGTGCTCGAGGAGCGCCTCGACGTCTGGGTGCGCGAGGGCCTGGTCAGCGCCGACCAGGCCGATCGGATCCGGGCGAGGGAGGGGCGGGCCGGCCGGGACGACGACCGGCGGTCCGTGCTCGCCGAGTCGATCGGCTACCTGGGCGCCGCGCTGACCGTGGTCGCCACCGGCCTCGTGCTCGGCGAGTGGTGGGACCGGATCGCACCGTGGGGTCGGCTGGTGCTGGCGCTCACGCTGACCGTCGCGGTGTTCGCAGCCGGGTGGGTGCTGCGGCACCGGGAGAGCGGCACCATCCGGCGCCTGACCAGCGTGCTCTGGTTCGCGACGGCCGTCGGCGTCGCCGCGAGCGCGGGGCTGGCCGCCGAGCAGGCCGACCTGGCCGACCGGGCGACGGCCCTGGTCGTCGCGGTCTGCACGACGGTGGCGGCGGCAGCGCTGCACCGCCGCCGCCCGGCACCGCTGCAGGTCGTCGCGCTGGCGGCCGGCGTCATCGGGGTCGCGATGACGGCCCTCGCCTACCCCGAGGCCTCCGTCGACGAGCTCTACACAGGCCTGCTCCTGTGGGCCGTCGGCGTCGCGTTCCTCCTCCTCGGCGCCGGCGGCTGGCTGATGCCGCCCCGGACCACGCAGGTGGTGGGCCTGCTGGCCATCGGCGTTGGCTGCCAGGTCGCCGCGTTCGGCGAGCCCGGCGCGGTCGGGCTCGTCCTCGCCCTCGTGTCCGCCGGGGCCCTCCTGTGGGTGGCGACCGCCATCGCCGACACGGTGCTGCTGAGCTTCGCCGTCGCCGGGGTCTTCGTCTTCGCACCCCAGGCCGTGTTCGAGTTCTTCGCCGACTCGATCGGCGCGCCCCTCGCCCTGCTCCTCGCCGGTCTGCTGCTGGTCGCCGCCGCCGTCGGGCTGGTCGTCCTCCGCCGCGAGATCACCGAGGTGGACCGGTGACCCGGCGGGGGTGGACGTTGGCGGGGGCCGTCGCGGTCGTGGTCGTCGTCGTGGGGATCGTCGCGGTCTTCGGCGTGCGGCCCTACCCCTCCCCGGCGACGGTCGCGGAGTCCCCCTCCCCCGCACCGACCGCCCGGCTGGCCTACGTGCGCTACGACGACGGGGCCTGCCTCCACGTCGTGGACGCCGACGGGGAAGACCGGGAGCTCGGGTGCGGGGCGACGTTCGAGGGTGAGCTGCTCGCCCTGTCCGCCGGCCGCGTCGGCGTCCGCTCCTACCGCACCCCGGACCCGGTCGTGGACGTGATCGACCTGGCGACCGGCGCGGTGCTCGCCACCGAGGAGGCCGACCCCGACGACCCGGCCGGCCTGCACCCCGAGCGCGGGGACGGGGCGGTGGCGAGGACGGGTGAGGGGGACGGCGTGGTGTGGGTGGAGGTGACCGACCCCGAGGGCGGGACGGCCCGGGTCCTCGAGCTCGACGCCCCGGACGATTACGGGCTGTACCAGGTCGGGTGGACCCCGGACGGGGACTGGCTCGTGGTCGTGGACTCCCTCAGCCGCGCGCTGGTCGTCCCGGCCGACGGCGGCGAGCCGCGGATC
Organism: Euzebya sp.; assembly: GCF_964222135.1. Classification (NCBI taxonomy): domain Bacteria; kingdom Bacillati; phylum Actinomycetota; class Nitriliruptoria; order Euzebyales; family Euzebyaceae; genus Euzebya; species Euzebya sp. Next base: position 32,534 of record NZ_CAXQBR010000051.1, on the reverse strand, counting down.
TGGGCCACCGAGGTGGGCGACGCGGTCGCCCTTCCGGCCAGCTGACCGGCCGCGCTACTCCATGACGAGCTCGCCGGCGGCGTCGACGACGAACCAGACGCCGCCGACGGCCTGGCCGTTGACGTCGCCGGGCGCGGCGTCCGCGGCGTAGCGGTACAGCGGCCAGTCGCCGGCGACGAGCTGCAGGGTCCCGTCCTCCCGCTCGGTGGTGGCGAACGTCCCCTCGTCCAGCCCCCCGCCGACGGCGAAGCCCTCCTCCACGATCACCGGCGGCCAGGTGGCCGCGCAGTCGCCGCTGCAGCTCGAGGTGCCCCCGGAGTCGTCGGTGAACCCGTACAGGGTCAGCCCGTCGGCGTCGACGAGCACCTCGCCGAGGTCGGTCTCGGCGGTCGTCACGACGGCGTCGCCACCCGCGGCCGCAGCTGGCGCCTCGGTCATGTCCGCAGCAGGGGCCCCAGCCCCGTCGGCCGCGTCGTCGTCCCCGCCGCCGCAGGCGGTCAGCAGCAGGGCGAGCGCCGCCGCAGCGGCGAGCCGGCGGCGCAGGGCGGTCGTGCGGTGTGCGGTCATCGTGTTCCCTCCGGGTCGGGTCCGGTCACCCGCCTGTACGCGCCGACCCGGCCGCGCGGTTCCCGGCCGGGCCGCGGTCTGCCACACTGCGACGGTGGACGACCTGATCCGCCGGTTCCGCGAGGGCGACCCGGATGCCGTCCGCGGCGTCTACCAGCGCCACGCGGGCGCGGTCACCACCGTGGTGCGGTCGATCGTGGGGGGCGATGCGGCGCTGTGCGCCGACGTGGTGCAGCAGACCTTCCTGAAGGCGTGGCGTGCCGCCCACACCGTCGACGCCGACCGCGACCTCGCCCCGTGGCTCCACGCGATCGCCCGACGAGCCGCCATCGACGCGGTGCGCCACGAGCGCCGGCCCACGATCGGCGGCCACGCACCGGAGGTCGACGTCCCCGTCGACCCGCCCTCCTTCGAGCGGACCTGGGAGGCCCACGAGGTGCGGCGCGCCCTCGACGACCTGCCGCCGGACGAGCGGGAGGTGCTGCGGCTGTCCCACCTCCTCGGCATGACCCACGCCGAGGTCGCGGCGCACCTCGGGATCCCCGTGGGCACCGTCAAGTCGCGGTCCCACCGCGGCCACCGCCGGCTGGCCGCGGCGCTCGCGCACCTGCAGGTCGGTGGGGACGACGCGAACCGATCAGCCGACGACGCCGTACCGCACGGTGGGGGTGCACCATGAGCACGCACGCGACACCCATGAGGACCTGCCGATGAGCCGGCCGGATCCCCCTGGGCTCACGTCGCGCCTCGCCGACCCCGACGTGTGGGTCGACGCGCCCGCGGGCGTGGAGGACGCGGTCGTCGCCGCGATCGCTGCCGAGGCCGCGGCGGCGCAGACCCCGCCGGAGGTCCGGCCGGGGCCGTGGCGGCCCACCCCCGCGGGGGTCGGGCTCGGGCTGGTCGCCGCCGTGGTCGTCCGGGCCGTGGCCGTCGGGCTCGGCGCCATCCGCCTGGAGGGACCCACGCCGGTCCCGCCCGCCGCCGCCCAGGTCGCGCTGCGGGCCGTCGACGAGGGGGCCGGCCGCGCCGACGTCGCGGTGCAGGAGCTGGCCAACGGCGCGCGCCTCGAGCTCGACGTCACCGGCCTCGCACCCGCGCCGGAGTCGCGGTGGTACGAGATGGCCATCCTCCGCGACGACGGCCCCCCGGTCAGCGCCGGGTCCTTCCACATGCGCGGGGGCGACGGCCGGGTCGTCCTGTGGTCCGGCGTCGCTCCCGCCGAGGGGCAGGAGGTCCGGGTCACCCTCGAGCCGGACGGGCCGGTGGTGCTCGCGGGGATCGTCACCGACGGCGACGGCTGATCTCCCCCTCCCCCTCCACCACGCGGTCTGCGATGCTGGCCCTGCGCGCCAGCGGTCGACCTGGCAGTCGGGTCGCCCGTCCCCCGGCGGGAGGCGCTGGAGAGGCCATCGCCATGCGGAACCGGGTCCTGATCCTGTCCACCCTCCTGCTCGCGGGGTCGTTGGCCCCCGCGCCGGCCGTCGCCCAGGACGAGGAGGGGGAGGGGGAGGCAGCTGAGCTGTTCGCGTCCGAGAACATGCGCTACGTCGACACGCTGGCCTACGAGCTCGCGTACCCCGACGTCGAAGCCCTGCCGCACGGCACCGACATCGAGTTCGCCGACCTGGTCGCCGGCGGCGAGGTCAGCGTCGAGCGGCTGGCCGGTCGCGGCCGTGTCCAGACCGCGGTGGAGGTGTCCCGGGCGTCGTTCGACAGCGCCGACGCGGTCGTGATCGCCACGGGCGGGGTGTTCGCCGACGCCCTGGCCGCAGCACCGCTGGCCACCTCGCTGGGCGCGCCGGTGCTGCTGTCGACCGCCGACGTCCTGTCCCCGGAGACCCTGGCGGAGGTCGAGCGGCTCGGTGCGTCGACCGCGATCCTCATGGGCGGGGTCGACGCGCTGTCCGCGGACGTGGCCGACGCCCTGGCCGACGCGGGCCTCGACGTCCGCCGCATCGGCGGGCCGAACCGCTTCGCCACCGCGGCGCTGATCACCGAGGAGGTCGGCGTCGACGGTGAGGTGCTGCTCGCCGAGGGGCAGCGCAGCGACCCCGATGAGGGGTGGCAGGCGGCGCTGGGCGCGTCCGCGCTCGGGGCCGTGCACCGCATCCCCCTGCTGCTGGTCACCGCCGACCGGCTGCCCGAGGAGACCGCGGCGCTGCTGGCCGACGACGTCGACGTGGTCCTGGCGGGCAGCGAGTCCGATGTCACACCGGACGTCGCCGAGCAGGTCGACGAGCGCACGGGCACGGTCACCCGCATCGGCGGCCCGACCGTCTACGCCACCTCAGCCGCCCTCACCGCCGAGTCGATCCGCCGCGGCGCCGACGGGCGCACCGTGTTCGTCGCGACCGGCGAGGTGTTCCCCGACGGGTTGGTATCCGGCGCGGCGGTCGGTGCCGCCGGTGGGGTGCTGTACCTGGTCGACGGCGACGACCTGGCGGGTTCGCCCGAGACGCGCGACGCCATCGCCGACGCCGCACCCCACCGCGTCACCATCAGCGGCGGGGTGGACGCCATCAGCGCCGTGGCCGGCGACGCGCTCGCCGACCTCGCCGCGGCCCAGGCCGAGCCGAGCCCGTACGCGATCGCGGGCACCTACATGAACGGCCTGCAGATCGTGGACATCGCCGACCCCGAGGACGCCGCCGTCGTCAGCACCTACGACTGCGGGGTCCTCCAGGGCGACGTCCAGATCTTCACCCGCGACGGACGGACCTACGCGACCTACACGTCCGAGGACACCACCTCGATCGTGTGGCGGTCCGACTGCGTCGCCGACGCGGTCGCCGCGGGGGACATCGCCTTCGCCGACGACGACGGCGATGGGGAACCGGACGACCTGTCCCCGGCGTACGGCACCTACATCGCCGACATCACCGACCCGCTCCGGCCCACCTACGGCGGGTTCATCGCCGTTCCCGAGGGCTCCCACAACGGCACCGTCCACCCGTCCGGCGAGTGGTTCTACAACTCCGACTCGGCGCTGATCACCGACGTGACGCCGCAGATCCAGATCTACGACCTGCGCGACCTCGACGACATCACCCGCGTCGGCACCGTCGACCTGCCGGTCCGCCCGGGCCTCGGGACGTCCTCCCACGACATCACCTTCAACGCCAACGGCACGCGGATGTACTCGGCTGCGCTGTCCCAGACGGTGATCTTCGACACCACGGACCCGGCGGCCCCGGTCGAGGTCTCGAGCTTCGTCGACCCCGCCATCAACGTCGAGCACCAGGCCGATCCGGTCACCGTGACCAACTCGGCGGGCGAGCAGCGCGAGCTGCTGATCGTCGAGGACGAGCTGGCCGGCGCGGCCGGCAACGGGTTCTGCCCGGGCGGTGGCATGCACGTCTACGACGTCACCGGCGACAACGAGCTGAACCCGGCCCTCAACAAGGTCGGCACGTACTTCATCCCGGAGTTCCGGCCGGCCGGCACCGGGTCGGGGCAGGGCGAGGCGATCACCTGCACCTCCCACGTGTTCCGCATCTACCCCGAGCAGCAGATCATCACGATCGCCTGGTACAACGCGGGGGTCTGGGTGCTCGACATCTCCGGCTTGGCGGACGCCGCCACCTCACCGGTGTCGCAGCCGATCGAGACGCTCGGGTACGCCTACTTCGAGGACTCCGACACGTGGTCGTTCAAGACCGACCGCTTCGACGAGGACGGGTCGTTCTACGGCTACGGCAACGACATCGCCCGCGGTCTCGACATCTTCCGCTTCGACGCGACGGCCGAGCCGGCGGACGCCGGCGCGTTCCAGGGCCGCTGGGTGGACCAGGCCACGGCCGTCGGGATCGCCCAGCGGACCGCGGCCGCCGCCGGGTTCACCCAGGCCGACGCGATCCTCCCCCGCTGCGTGATCCTCGGTGAGGCGTCCGCGCCCGGGACCTGACCGGCGCGCGCGTCGGCCCGCGCGCGCTCAGGCGGCGTCGGCGACCACCCGGGCACGGTCGGCGAGCGCCGCGAGCAGCGCGTCCACCTCCGCGGTCCACGGGCCCTCGCCGAGGCGCCCGTCGACGACGTGCTGGCCGCCTCGCGCGATGCGGACCGCCGGTCCGACGACGTCGGCCTCGTTGTGGCCGAGCACGTCGACCATGTGGGCTTGAGCCCGCCGGCCGCCGGAGCCGCCCGCCGCCGACATCATCCCCACCGGCAGGCGGTGGAGGGGCGAGTCCACGCCGCCGCGCGACAGCCAGTCGAGGGCGTTCTTCATCACCGCTGGGACCGACCAGTTGTACTCCGGGAACGCCAGGAGGAGGCCGTCGGCGTTGGCGACCGCCGCGTGCAGGCGCGCGACCGGCGCGGGCAGGCCCGTCGACTCGAGGTCGGCGTTGTAGAAGGGCAGGTCGTCCAGCGGCTCGATCCGCAGCTCGACCCCGGAGGGGGCGCGGTCGGCCGCGGTGCGCAGCAGGGCGGTGTTCACCGACGTCTGGCGCAGGCTGCCGGACAGGCCGACGAGTCGGACGGACACGGGGGTCACCTCGAGGCGCGGCGGATGGTTTGGATCCACACTACCCAGGGGGTCCCCAGTCGATGCCGGGTCGGTCAGTCCCGGCTGCCGCCGGCGCGGGCCATGCGTCCCGCGATGGCCCGGTACGCCGGGGTGGCCATGTGCCGCAGCACCACGAAGCCGCGGTAGAAGCGCGGGACGGTCCGTTCGGTGGCGCCGCTGCGGATGGCCTCCTCGATCGCCTCGGCCACGTCCTCGGGCTTGCCGACGAGCGGGCGGAGCGGACCGCGCTTGACCTGGGTCTGCGGGAAGCCCTCGGTTTCGATGTACCCGGGGTTCAGCTGGCAGACGGTCACGTCACGGCGGCGCCAGGACAGCGAGAGCGCCTCGCTCAACCCCACCGTCCCGAACTTGCTGGCGGCGTACGCGGCCGGACCGATGCCGACCTTGCCAGCCACCGAGCCGACGTTGATGACCCGGGCCGGGGCGCTCTCGGCGAGCAGGTCGGTGAACGCGGCGAGGCACCGCACGGTGCCCAGCAGGTTCACGTCCAGGGTCCGGAGGGCGTCGTCCAGATCTTCGCGCCCCTCGAACGCGCCGCCACCGACCCCGGCGTTGTTGACCAGCACGTGGCAGGCGCCGTGCTCCCGTCGGACCGCAGTCGCGAGCTGGTCCACCGACGCCATGTCCGTCACGTCCGCGACGTGGGCCTCGATGCGCGGATGCTCGGCCGCCAACCGCTCGAGGCGCTCACCGCGGCGGGCGACGGCCACCACGGTCATGCCGGCGTCGGCCAGGCGACGGGCGGTGGCCCGCCCGATGCCGCTCGAGGCGCCGGTCACCACGGCCACCTTGCCGGCGGGGTCGAAGGGTTCGGTCGTCATGGCGGGTCACCGTAGTCGACCGCCCGCGACCCAGCCGAAGACCTATTGACAACTTGAGTTGTCCAATGAGATCCTGCGCCCGGCACCCACGAGCAGAGGAGCGAGACATGGAGTTCCGCGACGACCCCGAGTCCCCCGGCACCCTCGACCTCGGGGCGTTCTCCATCTCCCTGACCGTCGCCGACCTCGAGGTCTCCCGCGACTTCTACGCCGCCCTGGGCTTCGTCGTGACGGGCGGCGGCCTGGATGACAACTACCTGATCCTCCGCAACGGCCACGCGGTCATCGGGCTCTTCAGCGGGATGTTCGACCGCAACATCCTGACCTTCAACCCGGGCCTGTCCCCATCCGTCGGCCAGCTCGAGTCCTTCACGGACGTGCGCGAGATCCAGGCGCACCTGCGCGAGCAGGGCATCGAGCTGACCGAGACCGCCGACCCCGACAGCACCGGCCCGGCCCACATCACGCTGGTCGACCCCGACGGCAACCCGATCCTCATCGACCAGTTCCTCTAGGCCCGTCCACGTGGGCGATCCCTCCACCGCGGTCCTCGACGACCCCGACCTGGTCCTCGGCGCGCTGCACCCGCTGCGGCGCCGCCTGCTGGCGCACCTCGACGAGCCCGACTCGGCGGTCGGCCTGGCCCGCGCGCTGGGCCTGCCGCGGCAGAAGGTGAACTACCACCTGCGGGCCCTCGAGGACCTGGGGCTGGTCACCGAGGTCGAGCGTCGCCCGCGCCGCGGGGTGACCGAGCGGATCGTCGCCCGGCGCCACGACGTCGTGCTCGTGGACCCCGTCGTGCTGGCCCCCGGCACCGACGCGGGCGACCGCCGCAGCCTGGCGGCAGCCATCGCGGCGGGGATCGACGTGGTGCGCCGCGCGGCCGCGATCTCGCGAGCTGCCGTGGCACGAGGGCAGCGGGCCGCGTCGCTGACCGTCGACGGGGAGGTCCGGATCGCCGACCCGGCGGCCCTGCGGGCTCTCGCCAGCGACCTCGCCGACCTGCTCGCACGCCACGACCGGCCGGACGTCGACGGTGCCATGCGGTTCACCGTGACGACCGTCGCCCTGCCCGCACCCCCGACGACCCCCGCAGGAGCGATCGATGGCCGATGAGGTCGAGATGACGTTCGAGACGGCGATCCCCGCCGGCCTCGACGCGGTGTGGGCGCTGCTCACCACGGGCGAGGGGCGCCGCCTGGTTCGCACCCGAGGCGGAGGTCGACCTCAGACCCGGCGGGCGCACGACGGTGAGCTGGGGAGGGGAGGACCGCATCGACGGCGTGGTCGAGGAGGTCGAGCCCCTCCGGCGGCTGCGGATCCGCTACGTCCACGACGGCGAGCCGATCGGGGTGGAGGAGTGGCTCGTCAGCCACGACGACGGCGTCACCCACGTCCGCCTCATCCAGTCCCTACCGGACGACGGTTCGGGGTGGGACGGCTGGTACGGGGACCTCGCCCGCGGCTGGCGGCTGTTCCTGGCCGCCCTCGGCCACGCCGCCTGCGCGGCGGTCGCACCCGCCCGACAGGCCCTGCCGCGCTACGTCCCCGCCCCCGCGGGACGTCAGGCGACGTGGGACTCGGTGCTCGCCCGCCTCGGCCTCGACGCACCCGCCGTGGGCGCGGACGTCGAGGTGGAGGGGTGGGGGCCCGCCGTGGTCGCGTTCGCGGAGGCGCCGGACGGGCTGCTGCTCACGTCGCCGGCCCGGACCCTGCTCTGCGACCTCGAGGGAGCGGGTGACGGTCTGGTCCTGTACCTGCAGGCGGCCACGCACGGACCGGACTCCGCGGAGGAGCAGGCGTGGCGCGAGGCGATCCTCGACCGCGCGGCGGGTAGCTGACCACCCCGATCAGGGGTCGATCAGGGGGTGAGGTGCACCTCGGCGACATCCTGGTGCGCCGCTCCCCCCGGGCGGGTCCTGCTCGCCGTGAGGGTGACGCTGTCCGCGGTCCACGCGACGTCGGGGCCGGCGTAGGCGGTGGCGACGGCCCGGGTGAGCGGGCCGGTCCCAGGCACCGAGCGCGGGATGCGGGCGAGGGTGAGGTGGCCCCTGAAGGGCCGTGACTCGTCAGCGGGGGCGAGGGGACGGCAGGCGGCCCGCACCGTCCCCGCGAGGTCGTCCAGCGCCGGGGTGTGCGCCACCGGCAGCCAGACGATCCCCGCACGCCCCCCGGGTGTCCCGGCTGCGGCCTGGAGGCGGACCTCGACCGGCGCGGACCCGGCGACCGCGTCCCGGACGCTCCCGACGACGGAGTCGACCAGGCCGTCGTCCACCTCCCCCAGGAACGCGAGGGTCAGGTGCCAGGTGGCCGGGTCGGTCCAGCGGAGGTCGGGCCACCGCTCGCGCAGCGGGGCGACCGCGACCTCCACGTCCACCCGCACCCGCTCCGGCACCCCGATCGCCCAGAACAGCCGCATGGCCCCACCCTCGCACGGGGTGGCACGGATCGACTCCACATCCCCACGAATCGACTCCGGCCGCGCCCCGCTCCTCCCACGGATCGACTCCACGAACGCACACATCGACTCCGGTCCGTCGCACGTAAGCGTCCTGAGCTGCGACGACGTCCACAGATGTGCAGCGGTCGCTCCCCCACGACCCGCCGCGGAGTCGATCCGTGGATTGGGTCCCACCACCCGCGCCGCCCCACGACACGCCACGGAGTCGATCCGTGGGGGGCGGCGCTAGGCTCACCGACGTGGCCCACCCGAGCTCGCTCAGCGCCGTCACCCTGGCCGTGACGGACATGGGGCGGTCCGTGGCGTTCTACTCAGCGCTCGGGTTCGAGATCCGCTACGGCGGGCCGGACGCGGCCTTCACGTCCTTCACCGTCGGCGGGGCCTACCTCAACCTCCAGCTCGTCGACACGAACCCCGGCACAGGCTGGGGTCGGTCGATCTGGTACGTCGACGACGTGGACGCGATGCACCGCCGGGCTCTCGACGCGGGGATCACCCCGGACTTCCCCCCGCGGGACGCCGAGTGGGGCGAGCGGTACACCCACGTCACGGACCCCGACGGCCACGAGCTCTCCCTCGCCCGTCCGCTGTGAGCACCGCTAGGAGCCCCCGGGGGTCAGCCCTCGGATGCCCGCCACGGCACGGCGGCTGAGGTCGCCGAGGGTGGGCGGCGGCTCGTCCGGGGGTTCGCCGACGGGATCCGCCTTCTCGATCTCGGCGTTCAGCTCGGCACCCAGCAGCAGCGCGAGGGCGATGAGGAACACCCACAGCAGGATGGCGAGCGGCGCGGCCAGGGGGGCGTAGACGGTGTCCGCGCTGAACGCCTGCGCGGTGTAGACGCGCAGGAGGACGCTGGCCGCGAGCCCGAGGGTCGTCGCCAGCGCCGCGCCCGGCAGCTCTCGCCGGAACGGGGTCCGCCACGGCGTCGCGTAGTGGTACAGGGTGGCGATGAGGAGGGTGATGACCAGCAGCGAGAGCGGCCAGTAGGCCAGCCGCCACACCGTGCCGAGCGCCATGTCGATGCCGAGGCGCTCCTCGATGATCGTCCCCAGGCGCGGACCGGCGACCACCACGGGGATCAGCACCACGCCCAGCACCAGCCCGACGATCGTGAACACGAGGCCGAGCACCCGTGCCATCCACGAGGGGCGGGCCTCCTCGAGGTCGTAGGCGATCGTGATCGCGTGGATGAGCACGCGCAGGACGCGGCTGGCCGTGAACACCGCCACCAGGAAGGAGAACGACAGCACCGACGTGGCGCCGTCGTCGACGACCGCGTCCAGGGTCGGGGTGACCGCCCGCTCGACGGTGGCCGCGGTGAAGACCTGGCCGGCCAGCTCCTCGATCCGCCCCACCAGCTGGGTGCGGACGTCCTCACCGACCGCCCGCCCGATGACCCCGGCCGCCGACACCACCGTCAGGAGCAGGGGTGGGAGGCTGAGCAGCACCCAGAAGGCCACCTCCGCGGCCAGCCCGACGACCCGGTCCTCCGCCGAGTCCCGCACCGTCGCCACGGCCAGGTCCACACCCGCCCGCCCACGGGGTGGCAGGCGGTCCACCAGGCGGTCCAGGGGCGCGAGCATCCGCCGCAACCGTAGCGGCCGCTCCCGGGGGCCAGCCGTCCAGGATCGACGAGGTGTGGGCGTGGGAACAACTGTCGACGGGAGCAGCGGTCGCAGCCCGCTGCCGTGACGTGTGAGGGAGACGACTGGATGACCACCACCGACGAGGACGCGGGGGCTGTCGGCGCGACGCAGGACGCCGAGCCGGACGCGGTCGAGCACCGCAGCGACGTGCCCGAACGCGGCGAGCGCCTGCAGGTCCGCTCGGACGAGGAGATCTTCGACAGCTTCGACCGGACGGTCGAGGAGGGTGCCGACCGGCTGAACCGCTCGCTCCCGGGGCTGCTCGCGACCGGGACGATGGCCGGCCTCGACGTGGGCCTCGGCGTCCTCGCCCTGCTGTTCGTCGAGCACGAGACCGGATCCGTCGTCCTCGGCGGGCTGGCGTTCACCCTCGGCTTCCTCGCGCTCGCGCTCGGCCGCGGCGAGCTGTTCACCGAGAACTTCCTCGTCCCGGTCACCACGGTGATCACGCGGAAGGCGAGCCTGCGCCAGCTCGGTCGGCTGTGGGGCGTGACGTACGCCATGAACCTCGTCGGCGGGTGGCTGATCGCGGCCCTGATCGTGCTCGCCTACCCGGCGCTGCACGAGACCGCCGTCACGCGCGGGGAGGACATCATGGGTCGCGCGCTGACCCTCGAGTCCTTCGTGCTCGCCGTCCTCGCCGGTGCCGCGATCACGCTGATGACGTGGATGCAGCGCAACGCGGAGACGGAGTTCGGCGCGCTGCTGGCCGTGATCGCGTTCGGCTTCCTGCTCGCGACGGCGCACATGAACCACGTCATCGTGATCTCGATCAAGATGTTCGCCGCGCTCCAGGTGGGCGGCACCGAGTACGGCTACATGGACTGGTTCCAGCTCTCGTCCTACTCGGTGCTCGGCAACATGATCGGCGGGCTGGGGCTCGTCACCGTGCTGCGGCTCGTGCAGGTCGGGGGCGCCCACATCCGGCGTCGCCAGCGGACGCCGCTCACGCTGCGCACCAACTCCGGGGGGCGACGCCGCATCCGTCCGTGACCCGGCGGTGACCCGGGCGTGGCCCGCGTCCCCGCCCGGGGGTTGAATGGGGCGGCCCACCCCGCGAGGAACAGGAGCAGCGATGGGCCGTCTCGACGAGGTCGACCTCGACCTGCGCCTGTCGCGCGCGGAGCAGGACACCGAGCTCGACCGGGCGTGGAGTCGCCTGGCCCTCCTCCGCCTGCGGCTGGGCGGGCAGCTGGGCCACGACGTCGGGCCCCCCGTCACGGTCGTGATGGAGGGGTGGGACGCCTCCGGCAAGGGCGGCTGCATCAAGCGCCTCGTCCACCCGATCGACCCCCGCCACGTCCGCGTGGTGCAGTTCGCCGCACCCACGCCGGACGAGAAGCGCCACCACTTCCTGTGGCGCTTCTGGCCGCACCTCCCCGGCTGGGGCGGCATGGCCGTGTTCGACCGGTCCTGGTACGGCCGGGTGCTGGTGGAGCGGGTCGAGGGGTTCGCATCGGTCGCCGAGTGGGAGCGCGCCTACGGTGAGATCGAGGCCTTCGAGAAGACCCTGGTCGAGGACGGCATGATCCTCGTCAAGATCTGGCTGCACACCTCCGCCCAAGAGCAGGCGGCCCGGTTCGAACGCCGGGCCGGCGATCCGCTGAAGCGCTGGAAGCTGACCGAGGAGGACTGGCGCAACCGGGACAAGCGCCGTGACTACGTCCAGGCGGTCGAGGACATGGTCGCGCGCACCTCGAGCGTCGCCCCGTGGCACCTGATCGCCGCCGAGTCCAAGCGCTACGCCCGGGTGGCGGTGATCGACACCGTCATCGCCGAGATCGAGGCGGGGCTCACCCGCCTCGGCCTCGAGCTGCCCGCCTGATCGCGTCGGTCCGGTTGCCGCCTCCGGCCCGTGGGGAAGAGCCAGGACCGCCGGCGGCGATGCCGGCGACGCCCACCACGGAGGAACCTGACATGTTCATGCGCACACGACTGCCCGCGGCCCTGCTCGTGCTCCTGCTCTCCCTCGGCGCGGTCGCCTGCGACGGCGACGACGCGGAGCTCGAGGAGGGCACCCAGGAGATCGAGGAGGGCGTCGAGGACGCCGGTGACGCGGTCGAGGAGGGTGCCGACGACGTCGAGGCCGAGGTCGAGGACGAGGGGTAGGCACCGGACAGGGCCCTCCTGTCCGGGGGTTCACCTGTCCGGAGGGCCGAGCGTGAGGTGCGCGGGATGCGGACAAGGTTCTCATCACAGACGACTAGTCCAAGGAGGACTTCTCATGCGTTCCCGTATCTCAGCCGTGGCCCTCGCTGCGCTGCTCGCCCTTGGCGGCGTCGCCTGCAGCGACGACGGTGCTGACACGACCGATCCCGCAGGCGCCGTCGAGGAAGAGGCCCCCGCGGCCGAGGAGGCACCTGCCGGCGACATCACCGCCACCGACCCGGCGGTCGCCCCCACCGAGTAGTCCCACCCCCAGTTCGACGCCCCGCCCCACCGGCGGGGCGTCGCCATGTCCGGAGTCGTCCTGTCAGGTTTCGCTGTTGACTTATATAAGTGGTTCCTAATATGTTCGTGGTTCGCACCCAACGACCCATGAGGAGACCACCGTGCTGGACCTGACCCCGCTGCTCGGTCCGAGCGACCGCAGCCTGAGCACCCGCGACGTCGACGGCTCGCCGGCCAAGGTGCTGCGCGCGAGCCGCACGTACGACACGTCCGTCGAGGACCTCTGGGACTGCCTGACCAACCCGGACCGGCTGCCGCGCTGGTTCATGCCGATCTCCGGCGAGCTCCGCCCGGGCGGCCGCTACCAGCTCGAGGGCAACGCCGGCGGGGAGATCCGGACCTGCGACGCGCCGAGGCACCTGGCGGTCACCTGGGAGATCGGCGGCGTCCCCAGCTGGGTGGACGTCCGGCTGTCGCCCGACGGGGACGGCGCCCGCCTGGACCTCGAGCACGTCGCCCACGTCCCCGAGGACATGTGGGCGGAGTACGGCCCCGGCGCCACGGGGATCGGCTGGGACCTCGCGTTCATGGGTCTCGCCAACCACGTCACGACCGGCGAGGCCATCGACCCGGACGTGATCGAGACCTGGCACACCACCGAGGAGGGACGAGGCACGATCGCCGCCTTCGCCGACGCGTGGCGCGACGCCGCGATCGACGACGGGGAGGACCCCGCCGAGGCGGCCCGATCGGCGGCGAACTGCCAGGCGTTCTACACCGGGCAGCCCGCAGTCGACGGCTGAATGGGCGCGTTCGAGGTCCTCGCGGACCCCGTCCGGCGCCGCATCCTCGAGGTGCTGGCGGACGGCGAGCACCCGTCCGGCGCCGTCGCCGACGTGGTCACCGCCGAGTTCGGGATCTCCCAACCAGCGGTGTCCCAGCACCTCAAGGTGCTGCGCGAGAACGGCTTCGCCCGCGTCAGGGCCGACGGCTCCCGCCGGCTCTACGCGCTCGACCCCTCCCCACTCCGCGAGGTCGACGCCTGGCTCGGGGGCTTCCGCGCCTTCTGGTCCCAGCGCCTCGATGCCCTCGCGACCGAGGTCGCCCGCGGCCATCGTGCCCGCGAGGGGGGATCGGACCCCGGCTAGGCCACATACCCTCGACGCATGTTCGAGCGACCCATCTGGTGGGACGGTGACGACGTCGTCGTCATCGACCAGACCCGCCTCCCGCACCAGGCCACGACCGTCCGGTGGCGCACCCTCGAGGACGCCGCCACCGGCATCGCCGACATGCAGGTCCGCGGCGCGCCGCTGATCGGCGTGGCCGCGGCCCACGGCATGGCCCTGGCCCTGGCGGCGGACCCCGACGCGGTGGCGGCGTCCGCCGACCGCCTGGTAGCCACCCGCCCGACGGCGGTGAACCTCCGCTGGGCGCTCGACCGCGTCAGGGCGGAGGTCGCCGACCTTCCCGTCGACGCCCGCGGCGCAGCCGCCCGCCGCCTGGCCGAGCAGATGGCCGACGACGACGTCAGGGCCTGCCGGTCGATCGGCGAGGCGGGCCTCGACCTCATCGAGGCACACCACCAGCGGACCGGACGTCCGGTGCAGGTCATGACCCACTGCAACGCCGGCTGGCTGGCCTGCGTCGAGTGGGGCACCGCGACCGCGCCGGTGTACCTGGCCCACCAGGCCGGCATCCCCGTCCACGTGTGGGTGTCCGAGACCCGACCGCGGAACCAGGGCGCGTCGCTGACCGCCTGGGAGCTCGGCCACCGCGGCGTCCCCCACACCGTCGTGGTCGACAACGCGGCGGGGCACCTCCTGCGGACCGGGGCGGTCGACCTCGTCGTGGTCGGGGCGGACCGCGTCGCCGCCAACGGGGACGTGGCCAACAAGGTCGGGACGTACCTGAAGGCCCTCGCGGCGCGCGACTGCGGCATCGGGTTCCACGGCGCCGCGCCGACCTCGACCTACGACGCGGCCTGCCCCGACGGCGACGCGATCCCGATCGAGGAGCGCGACCCGGACGAGGTGCTGACGTTCGGCGGGACCCGCGTCGCCCCGGAGGGGTCACCCGCGCGCAACTGGGGGTTCGACGTCACCCCGGCGCGCCTGGTCGACTCCTACCTCACCGACCGGGGCGCGCTGACCGCCGACGAGCTGCCCGCCGCGATGCAGGCGACGCCGGAGCCCGCGTGACCGCGGACCTGCCCGTCCACCGGGCCGCGCTGCTCGACGCCGCGCGCCGCCTGGACGACGCCGGCCTGAACGTGAACGCATCCGGCAACCTGAGCGTCCGCGTGGGGCCGCACGTGCTGGTGACGCCCTCCGGCATCCCCCCTGCGGTGATGGCCGAGGCCGACATGGTGCTGCTCGACGCCGACGGCGAGGTCGTCGAGGGGGACCGCACCCCCACCAGCGAGTGGCGGCTCCACGCCGCGCTGATGGCCGCCCGGCCGGAGGTGGGGGCGATCGTCCACACCCACTCCCCCGAGGCCACTGCAGCAGCGACGCTGCGCGCGGCCGTCCCCGCCGTCCACTACGTCGCCGCGCGCTTCGGCGGCCGGGGCGGTCTCGCGTGCGCGGACTACGCCACCTACGGGTCGGCTGAGCTGGCCGGGAACGTCGCGGCGGCGCTCGGCGGGGACCGGACGGCGTGCCTCATGGCCAACCACGGCGCGGTCGCCGTGGCCGGCGGCCTCGACGCGGCGCTCGCCCTCGCCCTCGACGTCGAGTGGTTCTGCGGCGTGCACCGCCGGGCCCGCGCGCTCGGCGACCCGGTCGCGCTGGACGACGAGGAGATCGCACGGGTCGCGACGCGCTTCGCCGCGTACGGCCAGCCGGTCCACTCGCGCTGACCGGCCGCGACGTACCCTGCCCCCGCGATGTCAACGCCAGAGAGCCGCGTGCGCCTCCCGGGCCGGCAGGCGACCCCCGCGCGGGTCCTGACCCGCCGGGTCCTGGCCGCCCTCGTGCTCGTGGCCGTCGTCACGGCGCTGGTCCTCATCGACCCCGACGGCTACAGCGACGTGTCGGACGGGGACGTGGGCGCCATCGACGCCCTGTACTACGCGACGGTGGCGGTGACGACGACGGGGTACGGCGACATCGCTCCTGTCTCGAGCACCGCGCGGCTCGTCACCGCGCTGGTCGTGACACCCATCCGCGTGACGTTCCTCATCCTGCTGGTGGGCACGACCGTCGAGGTGCTCACCGACCGGTGGCGCGAGGGCGTGCGGAGACGTCGGTGGAGGGAACGCGTGAACGAGCACTTCATCATCTGCGGGTTCGGCACCAAGGGCCGTGCCGCGGCCGAGGCGCTGGTCGGCCAGGGCCACGAGCGCGACGCGATCGTCGTGGTCGAGGTCGCCGATCACGCGGTCAGGGCGGCCCAGGCGTGCGGGTACGCCGTCGTGACCGGTGACGCCACCCGGTCCGAGGTCCTGCTCGA
Source organism: Euzebya sp. (assembly GCF_964222135.1). Classification (NCBI taxonomy): domain Bacteria; kingdom Bacillati; phylum Actinomycetota; class Nitriliruptoria; order Euzebyales; family Euzebyaceae; genus Euzebya; species Euzebya sp. The sequence continues at coordinate 16,670 of NZ_CAXQBR010000051.1, read as the reverse complement.
CGCCGGCGTGGACCGCGCCCGCGGGGTGGTGGTGTCGCTCGACGCCGACGACTCGGCGGTCCTCACCGTCCTGACCATCCGGGACCTCAACCCCGACGTCACGATCTCGGCGTCGGCGAAGGAGGACGAGAACACGCGCCTGCTGACCCGGTCGGGCGCGGACAGCGTGGTGACCGCGGACGAGGCCACGGGTCGGTTGCTCGGGACGGCGATCACCCACCCGAGCCACGTCGCCCTGATCGAGGACCTGATCAGCGCCGGGGAGGGCATCGAGATGGTCGAGGAGATCCACGACCCGGACGCCACGGGTGCCGGCGTGACCCTCGGCGTCGTCCGGGACGGTGAGGTCGTGCCCCTCACCGGCGGCGAGGTCGAGGTGCGGCCGGGCGACCGGGTGGTGCGCGTCCGCATGGCCGATCCGGAGGCGTAGGGCCAGCACCCGCCGGCGGGCTCAGCCCTCGAGCGGCATCGACCCGTCCGTGGCGTGCAGCTCGGAGTGGACGGTGAGCAGCTGCTCGGCGATGGGCTTCGACACGGGGTTCAGGATGTCGAGGCCCGCCAGGTGGCGGGTGACCGGGCCACCGGCGCGGTCGTAGCTGCGGACCTTGGCGAGCACCGCCGCGGCGGCCACGTCGATGCGGGCGTGCTGGGCGAGGTGCTCCTCCCAGTCCGCGACGGTGAAGAACTCGGTGATCCGGTGCGGCCGGTCGGCGTCGCGGTACAGCGACCAGCGGTGCGCGCCGGTGCGGAAGCGCATGCGGCGGAGCTCGCGCATGTCGGCGAGGAGGTCCTCGATGTCGTCGGGGTCGACCTCGATGGTCGTGGCGACCAGGACCGGGGTGCCGGCGACCTGCTCGGCGTGGCGCGGGATGGCGAAGTCCTCGGGCGGCGCCGGCTCGGCGATGTCGCCGAGGACCGGCAGGTCGAGGCGGAACGCGACAACCCCGAGCACGGCGGTGCCGGCGCACAGGACGGCGACCGAACGCCCCGAGCCGATGCCCTCGGCGATGGCGCCCGCCGTGAAGGCGCCGATGGGCTGGAGCCCCACGGCCAGCAGGTACAGGCTGACGACCCGGCCCCTGATCCACCGCGGCGCCAGTGTCTGGATCGAGGCGTTCAGGGTGATCAGCGTCCAGGTCCAGGCCACCCCGCTGAGGGCGAGGCCGACGCCGGCGACGAGCGGGCCGGGCGCCAGCCCGAAGACGACCCCGCCGATGCCGAACGCGGTGACCGCCCCCGGCAGCATGTGTCGTCCCAGCCGCAACCGGGCGCGCTCCCGACCCACGACGCCGGCGAGCGCCCCCAGCCCGAACACCCCGTACAGCAGGCCGAACCCGGTCGCGCCGAGCGCGAGGTCGTCCGAGACGACGGTCGGCAGGAGCGTCTGCACGCTGCTCGCGGTCAGCACGAACGCGCCGGTGACGGCGATCAGCACCCGGATCGGCTGGGTGAAGCGCACGTAGCGCATCCCGAGGGCCGCGGCCCGCCAGAGGTGACCGCGCGAATCGTCCTCGGCCGGCTGTCGCGGGAAGCTGAGCAGCACGCCGATGACGAGGGTGAACGTGGCGGCGTTCAGGCCGAACGACGTCGCGGTCAACCCCGCACCGACCAGCAGCCCGCCGAGGGAGGGCCCGACCGCGCGGGCGACGTTGAAGGCGGCGGAGTTCAGCGTGATGGCCTGCGCCCGGAGCGGGGCGGGGACCAGGTCGGGGACCAGGGTCTGCTGGGCCGGGAGGGTGATCGCGCTGCCCACGCCGAGGCCGAAGGTCAGGGACAGCAGCAGGGCGGGCGTGATCGCGTCGGTCCAGGCCAGGACGGCCATCGCGGCGGTCGACAGGCCGCTGACCGCGCTGCCGGTGATCATCAGGTTGCGGCGGTCGAAGGCGTCAGCGAGGGCCCCGGCCGGGATCGTCAGCAGCAGTCGCGGCAGGGTCAGGGCGGACGTCACGAGGCTGACCATGAACGGGGAGCCGGTGAGCTCGTTCATCAGCCACGGCCCGGCGGTCAGCTGCAGGAACGTGCCGAGGTTGCTGACGACCGACGCGCTCCAGACCGTCCGGTAGGCCGCCTCCCCGAGCGGGGCGAAGGTGGGGACGGGCGCGGGCCGGGCCGTGGTCCCCATCGCGGGACCGCCCGTCTGCTCACCCCTGTGCCCGGCCACCCCGAGACGGTAGCCGGTCGGGCGACGCCGGGGCCGCCGCGGGGTCGGCTACGGCACCTGCCCGGGCGCGGCCCCGTCGGGCGGCGGCCACGACAGGTCGGAGGACCGCGCGACCCACGATCGGCCCACGGCCCGACCGACGGCGTGCATCGCCACGGGTGCGGTGAACATCTGCAGCGCAGCGGCGAGGAGGAGCCGCACGGTGGCCGACGCGTCGCCGAGCTCGATGGCCGCCCCGACGAGCATGAGCACGAGGCCGAGCACGGCGGGCTTGGTGGCGGCGTGCATCCGGCCGTACACCTCGGGCAGCCGGAACAGCCCCGCCGCGGCGAGCAGGGCCAGGCACGACCCGGTCAGGATCAGCAGGGCGGCGAGGACCATCATCGCGGCCGGTCCGAGGTCAGCAGGCGGGCAGCCAGGATGGACCCGATGAAGGTGATCAGCACGCCGACGACCAGCACGTCGAGGAAGGCGGTCAACCCCTCCCGCGCGGAGTAGATCGCCGCCCCGCCCACGACGACGGCGAGCAGCAGGTCGAGCGCCACGATGCGGTCCTGCAGGTGGCGGCAGGTGCCGATCTTGACGACGCAGACCACCGCCGCCAGCACCTGCAGGCCGAGCGCGATGCCGGTGACGACGTCGAACACCGTCGAGCTGTCCATCAGCGGACCTCCTCCGCCGGCAGGTCGGCCCGCTCCGGCGCGAACGCGGCGATCGCGCGCTCCTCGAGCGCCGCGATGGAGGCGCGGGCGGCCTGCTCCTCGGCGGCCTGGATGACGTGGACGTGCAGGGTGCGGCCGTCCTCCTCGACGTCCACCGTCAGCGTCCCGGGGGTGAGCGAGATCGAGTGGGCGATGATCGTCCGGACGGCGTGGCCGCGCTCGGACAGCTGCACGGTGATGAACGTGCCGTGCACGTCGCGCGCGCCCGGTGACACGACCAGGCGGGCGACCGAGGCGGTCGACACGACGAGGTCGCGGACGAACATCACCACGAACCACGCGGCGCGGGCGGGCCGGAACACCAGGTCGCGCTCGGGGAGGGGGTTCGGGACGATCGTCACGACCGCGATGGCGGCGATCAGCCCGGCGCCGGCGGTGCCGGCGCTCAGGTCGCCCCACAGGGCCACCCACATCGCGGTGAGCAGGACGACGGCGACGACGCGGCGCACTACTGCCCGTCCTCCTCGACCACGACGTCGTCGCCGGTCGGCACGAGCAGGTGCTCGGCCGCGACGGTCGACGCGCGGGTGATGGGCCCGGCCGCCACGACGACGAACACCGTGGCGAGGAGGACGCCGACAGTGGCGCTCGTCATCAGGCCCGTGCCGCGCTGCGACGGCGCGGGTGGGGGGTCCTCGGGCGGTCGGCCGAGGAAGGCGCCGTTCCACACCTTCGCCATCGAGACGATCGTGAGCAGGCTCGCCACGAGGCGGGCCGCCACGACCCACCACAGGTCCGGGGCGAGGCCCGCCTGGACCAGCGACAGCTTCGCGATGAACCCCGACAGCGGCGGGATCCCGCCGAGGCTGAGCGCGAACGGGATGAACAGCGCTGCGGTCACCGGCGCGGTCGAGATCAGCCCGCCGACGCCGGCGAGCGACGAGGTGCCCGCGCGCTTGGTCACCAGGCCCGCCACCAGGAACAGCGCGGTCTTCGTCGGGATGTGGTGGACCATGTAGAGGATGGCCCCGGCCAGTCCTGCGACGCTGAAGATCCCGAGGCCCATGATCATGAAGCCGACCTGGCTGATGATGTGGAAGCTGAGGATGCGCTTGATGTCGTCCTGTGCCAGCGCGCCCAGCACGCCGATGATCATCGTGAGGCCCGCGACCCACAGGAGGAGGGCGTCGGGGGGGCCGCCCGCCATGCCGAAGACCTGCCCCTGGGTCCGGATGAGGGCGTAGACCCCGATCTTCGTCAGCAGGCCGGCGAAGACCGCCGTGATCGCCGTGGGCGCGGTGGGGTAGCTGTCGGGGAGCCAGTTGAAGAGCGGGAAGACGGCGGCCTTGATGCCGAAGACGACGACGAGCAGGAGCCGCAGCGCCGTGTTGAGGTAGTCCGGCAGCTCGGCCAGCCGCTCGGCGGCGACGTTCATGTCGACCGTGCCCGTGGCCGCGTAGATGAAGGCGACGGCGAGCAGCAGCAGCGTCGAGCCGATGAGGTTGATGACCACGTAGCTGATGCCGGGGCGGATCAGCCCACGGCCGGTGGCCAGCAGCAGCAGGACGTAGCTCGCGGCCAGCGTGATCTCGAAGGCCACGAACAGGTTGAACAGGTCGCCGGTCAGGAACGACAGGGCGATGCCGGCCGACAGCACCTGGTAGAGCGGGTGGAAGAACCGGCGTTCCTCGGAGTCCTCCAGCTGGCCCATCGCGAAGACGAGGACGGCGAGGAGCGTGGCGGCGGCGACCACCACCAGGATGGCGGCGAGGGGGTCGCCGACGAGCGTGATCCCGAGACCGCCGGGCCACCCGCCGATGCGTGCGCGTGCGACGCCGCCGTCGTGGACCTGGACGAGCAGCGCGATGGCCAGCGCGAGCTGACCGGCCGACGTCAGGACCGAGACGACCTGCTGGACGTCGATCCGGGATCGGAGGGCCAGCAGCACCGCCGCGCCGAGCAGCGGCACGACGACGAGGAGGGGCGGCAGCGCCGTGACGCTCACGTCTCGCCGACCTCCTGGTGCTGGCGCTGCTCCTCCTCGTCGCGCATCCGCGCCACGCGTCGATCCTCGATGTCGTCCTCCACCCGGTCCTCTCCGGTGAGCTTCGCGTCGCGCCAGGCGAGCGCGAGCAGGAACGCGAGCATCGCGAACGTGATCACGATGGCGGTCAGCGCGAACGCCTGCGGCAACGGGTCGCTGATCGGGTCCTCGGCACCGACCAGCGGGGGGTTCCCCGCCGGTCCCCCGGCGACCAGCAGGACGAGGTTCGCGGCCTGGCCGAGCAGGGCGACCCCGATCACGATCCGCGTGAGGGTGCGCTGGAGCAGCTGGGCGACGCCGAGGGCCGCCAGGACCCCGGCGAGGATCGCCGCCTCGATGATCACGTGGGCTCCTCCGAGATGTCGGGGGTGTCCTCGGAGACCGCCTCGTCACCGAACGCCTCGAGGATCGCGCCGGCCATGCCGACCACGACCAGGGCGACGCCGATGTCGAAGACGAACGCCGAGGTCAGCTTCACGTGGTGGAAGAACGGGACGTCGAACTCGACGAACGGCTGGTCGAGGACGCCACCGCTGATGGCGAGGGGCCAGAGGGCGACGAGGGCCGCCGTGCCCAGCCCGACGGCCAGCAGCACGGTCGGGCGGACCCACAGGAGCCGCATGGCGTCGGCGGTGCTGCGCGCCTGGGCCCGGAGCACCACGGCGGCGGTCAGGGTCAGCCCCGCGACGAACCCCCCGCCGGGGCGGTTGTGCCCGGCCATCAGCAGGTACAGGGCGAACAGCACCAGCGGGTGCACCAGCACCCGGTCGCCGTCGCGCAGCAGCGCGGACCTCATCGACCCACCTCCCCCTCGACCGTGGACGCGCCCATGGGTTCAGCGCCGCCACCGGGGGTCTCCTCGGGGGTCGCGCGGTCCTCGAGCTCGTCGGCGGTCAGGTCCTGTCCCTCGCGCCACGCCGACAGGCCGACGAGCAGCGCGACGCCGACCGCGGCGACGACCAGCACGGTGATCTCGCCCAGGGTGTCCAGGCCGCGGATGTCGGTCAGGATCACGTTCACGACGTTCTTGCCGCCGCCGTCGGGCTCGGCGATGGCCATCAGCTCGGCCGCCGGCGGGGTCGCGGTCCGCGCCGCGCCGGCGACGAGGGTGAAGGTCGTGACCATCGCGCCGACGCAGGTGGCGACGATCCACCGCACCGACCGGCTGATGGCCGCCGGTTGGGGCCCGAAGCGCTGCGGCAGGTCGCGGAGGGCCAGCACGAACAGGAGGAGGCTCAGGGTCTCGACGATCAGCTGGGTCAGCGCGAGGTCCGGCGCCCCCCAGCGGACGAACACCAGCGCGACGCCGAACCCGACCGCGCCGAGGGACAGGACCGCGGCGAACCGCTGATCCGTGCGCTCGGTGACGATCGCGGCGCCGGCGATGGCGAGCACCAGCATGGTGTCACCGATCGAGAGGGGGCTGCCGCGGACTGCACCCTCCTCCACCGCGGCGGCGACCAGCGGGATCCCCGGCACGACGACGAGCACCGTGAACAGGGTGGTGAGGTACACCGGCAGCGATCCGCTCTGGGTGACCGACGACAGCCGGCGGGCGCTCGAGGTGAGCAGGTCGTGGCCGCGGGTGAACGTCCCGGCAGGTGCCGGCGGCCACAGCCGGGGTGCGTGGCGGACGCCGAGCCACCGCTCCACCGCGAGACCTCCGCCGATCGCCAGCGCGGACAGCCCGAGCGCGACCGTGAAGCCGTGCCACAGGTAGAGGTGCGGCGTCTCCGACACCTCGGCGATCACGCCGAGCGCCGCCCCGACCGGCCGGTCCTGCACGCCGGGGAACCAGCCGACGACCAGGCTGATCGCGCCAAGCGCGGCGGCCGGCCAGGACAGGAGCGCCAGCCGCCAGCCGGCGACCGCGGGGCGGTCCACCCCGTGGTCCGCGGCGGGCGCCGACGACCCCAGGCCCGCGCGCACCAGCCGGAGGGTGTAGGCCACGGTGAACCCCGAGCCGACGGCCACCGCGACCGCCATCCAGGTGCCCAGCGCGTCCTGGTGGAGGAGGCCGGCGAGGACCTCCTCCTTCGCGACGAAGCCCGCGAGCAGCGGGATGCCGGCGAGCGAGGCGCCGCACAGGACGACCGCGACGCCGAGCACCGGGAACCGCCGCCACACGCCGGCCATCTCGGGCAGCTGGCGCGTGCCGGTGGCGACGTCGACGGCGCCGACGGTCATGAACAGCCCGGCCTTCGCGACGGCGTGGGCGAGGACCAGGGCCAGCGCGCCGAGCAGGGCCTCCTCGCCGCCGATCCCGATCGCGGTCACGAGCAGGCCGAGCTGGCTCACCGTGGACCACGCCAGCAGCTGCTTCGCGTCGTCCGCCTGCAGCGCGCGCCAGCCGGCGGTGAGCAGCGTGACGCTGCCGAACGCCACCACCAGCGGGGTCCAGGTGTCGGTGCCCTCGAGCACCGGGCTCATCCTGAGCAGCAGGTACACGCCGGCCTTCACCATCGTGGCGGAGTGCAGGTAGGCGCTGACCGGCGTCGGTGCGGCCATCGCCCCCGGCAACCAGGTCGCGAAGGGCACCTGCGCGGACTTCGTCGCCGCGCCGAGGACGACCAGGACCACCGCCAGCTCGACGACGCCGCCGGGGCCGGGCGCCGCCTCGGCGAGCCCGGTCAGGGTCCACTCGCCCGTCGCCTGCCCGAGCGCGACCAGGCCGGCCAGCATCGCGAGCCCGCCGGCGGCGGTCGTGATCAGGGCCTGCCGGGCGGCGTCCCGCGCGGCCTGGGAGTGGTGGCTCTGGCCGATCAGGCCGAACGACGCGATCGAGGTGAGCTCCCAGCCCACGTACAGCGTCAGGATGTCGTCGGCCACGACCAGCAGCTGCATCGCGCCGGCGAACGCGACCAGCCCGCCGAGGAGCGGTCCCATCTTCGAGCTCCAGCCGGTGTACCCGGCGCCGAAGAGGACCACGAGGATCCCGATGCCGGCGATCAGGCCCACCATGACCAGTGCGAGGGCGTCCACCTGCAACCCGAGGGACAGGTCGAGGAGGTCCACCCACTGGATGGAGGCCGCCACCCGATCGCCGTCCAGGACCTGCGGGGCGAGGCGGACGACGACGCCGAGGGCGATCAGGTGCGGGACGAGCGCGAGCGCGACCGAGGTGCGGGGTGCGCGGGTGCCGGTCGCGGCGGAGGCGATCGCGAAGACCGCGTAGGGCACCAGCAGCAGGGCGAACAGGTCCATCCGGTGTCAGACCTGCCGGCGGAGGGCCGACTCGACGTCCTCGGGGCTCAGCCCCAGGGCCACCGCGATGGTGGCCACCGACTGGCCGCCGCGGAACATGGCCTGGGCGGCGTCGACCGGGTCGCGCGGGGTGACCGTGCGGGGCCCCTCGGCGTCCGCGCTCAACCGGACGGTGACCTCGCCGGCCAGCGGCACGTCGACCGCCTCGACCCAGCCGTGGAGGTCGTAGCTGAACCCGCCGAGGGCCCGCTGGACCACCGGGCCGAAGCGCCAGCCGTCGTCGGTCCGCTCGATGGGGGCGAGCAGTCCGGGCCTGTCCTCCTCCTCCGCGACGGTCGCGAGCGCCGGGGGCAGCACCGCCCGCGCAGCGGAGTGCGCCGCGACGGGGCGCAGCCGGTGGCGGTCCTCCACCTCCCGGAGGACGCCGGTGACCGCGTCACCGGGCGCTCCGGCGTCCCGCATCGCCTTCATGAACACCAGCGCCGCGACGCCGACCAGCGGCACGAGCACCTGCATCCCGTGGCTGCCCCCCATCGACGGGGCGACGGGGTGGTGCACGGTGACCCTCGTCCCGAGCACCGTGCGGGACTCCCCGACCGCCCAGAGCTTCAGGAGCTCGTAGCCCACGTCGAGGAGGGCGGAGATGTTCAGCAGGGTGATGATCGGGCGCGTCCAGCGTGGGTCATCGGCATGGGGCATCGGGGCGAGGGGCTGTCCCATGGCGGCCATCCTGCCCTTTCGGCCAGGGGTCACACCAGTGCCGACCTCGCGCGTCATGGGGCCACACCCTGCCCGCCCCCTGCCTCGCCGGCACACCCGATTCCGGGTAGGCCGCCGGTTGCCGACTAGGCTCGCCGCCGCAGATCACACACCGTCGAGCCGAGGAGGGCGCAGTGCACGAGGTCCAGGGAGTGGTGGCGAGGGGCGAGGGTCAGCCCGTGAGCCTCGAGACGATCCTGGTGCCCGATCCGGAGCGGGGAGAGGCGCTCGTGCGCGTCCAGGCCTGCGGCGTCTGCCACACCGACCTCCACTACCGCGAGGGTGGGATCACCGACGAGTTCCCGTTCCTCCTCGGCCACGAGGCCGCCGGGGTCGTCGAGGCGGTCGGCGACGGCGTCACCGACGTCGAGCCCGGCGACGTCGTGGTGCTCAACTGGCGGGCCGTCTGCGGCCAGTGCCGTGCCTGCAAGCGCGGCCAGCCGCACCTGTGCTTCGACACCCACAACGCCCACCAGCCCATGACGCTCGCCGACGGCACCGCGCTGACCCCCGCGCTCGGGATCGGGGCGTTCGCCGAGAAGACGCTCGTGGCCGCGGGCCAGTGCACCAAGGTGGACCCGGCCATCTCGCCGGCCGCCGCGGGCCTGCTCGGGTGCGGCGTCATGGCCGGCTTCGGGGCTGCGGTCAACACCGGCGGTGTCACCCGCGGGCAGTCCGTGGCCGTGATCGGCTGCGGCGGTGTGGGCGACGGGGCGATCGCCGGCGCGGCGCTGGTCGGCGCCTCCCCGATCATCGCCGTCGACACCGACCCGCGGAAGCTCGAGTGGGCCGAGACGATGGGCGCGACGCACACCGTGGACGCCCGGGGGTCCGACACCGTGGAGGCGATCCGCGAGCTGACCGGCGGGTTCGGCGCCGACGTCGTCATCGACGCCGTGGGCCGGCCCGAGACCTTCACCCAGGCGTTCTACGCGCGCGACCTGGCCGGGACCGCGGTGCTGGTGGGGGTGCCGACGCCGGACATGCGCCTCGAGCTGCCGCTGATCGACGTCTTCAGCCGCGGCGGCGCGGTGAGGTCGTCCTGGTACGGCGACTGCCTGCCCGAGCGGGACTTCCCGATGCTCGTCGACCTGGCCCTGCAGGGCCGCTTCCCGCTCGAGTCGTTCGTGACCGAGGAGATCGGCATCGGCGACGTCGAGTCCGCCTTCGAGAAGATGCACCGCGGCGAGGTGCTCCGCTCGGTGGTGGTGCTCTGATGGGTGCGCGCATCGACCACACGACGACGTCCGGGACCTTCAGCCTGGACGGCGAGACCTTCGACGTCGACAACAACGTCTGGGTGCTCGGCGACGACGAGGAGTGCCTGGTCGTCGACGCCCCGCACGACGTCGCCGCGATCCTCGAGGTCGTCGGCGACCGGCGGGTCACCGCGATCGTGTGCACCCACGCCCACGACGACCACGTCGCGGTCGCGCCTGCGCTGGCCGAGCGCACGGGCGCGCCGATCCTGCTGCACCCCGACGACCGGGTCCTGTGGGACCAGACCCACCCCGACCGGGCCCCGGACGGTGACCTGGCCGACGGGCAGGAGCTGGTCGTGGCGGGGGTGTCGGTCCAGGTGCTCCACACCCCCGGGCACGCCCCCGGCGCGGTGTGCCTGCACGTCCCCGAGCTGGGGGTCGTGTTCAGCGGCGACACCCTGTTCCAGGGCGGGCCGGGTGCGACCGGGCGGTCCTTCAGCGACTTCCCGACCATCCTCGCGTCGATCCGCGGTCGCCTGTTCGAGCTGGGCGACGACACCCGGGTCCTCACCGGGCACGGCGACGAGACCCGGATCGGCGACGAGCGCCCGGCCTATGACGACTGGGTGGCGCGAGGCAGTTGAGCCGCCCGGTGTCGAAGGCCCGCCGGGTGCCGGTCGGGTCGTGGCTGGTGCTCGCCGGCGTCGTCGCGGTCGCGCTGAACCTGCGGACCGCGATCACCGTCGTCGGGCCCCTCATCCCCACGATCCGCGAGGACACCGGCGCGTCGAACGTCGCGCTCGGCCTGGTCGGGACCCTGCCGGTCCTCTCCTTCGGCCTGTGCTCGCCCCTGGCCGCCTGGGTGGGTCGCCGGGCGGGGATCGGGCGGTCCCTGGCGGGGTCGATGGTGCTGCTGTCCGCGGCGATCGTGCTGCGCTCGCTCGGCACCGTCGCCTGGCTGATGGTCGGCACCGCGCTGCTCGGGATCGCGATCACCGTCGGGAACGTGCTGCTGCCGTCGCTGATCAAGGCGCGGTTCGCCGCCCGCACCAGCCAGCTGACCAGCGCCTACACCGGACTGATGGTGATCGCCGCGACCATCAGCGCGGGGGTGGCCGTCCCGGTGGCGCGGGCCACGTCGTGGGAGCTCTCCGCCGGCCTGTGGGCCGTCCCGGCCCTGCTCGGCGCCGGCGTGGTCATCGCCTCCCTGGTCATCGAGGGCCGTCTCGTGCCGGCCACGGCGGGTGGTCCCACCTCCCCCTCCCCCGCCGGGTTGTCCGCCCGCCAGCTGTACACCAACCCGCTGGCCTGGCGGGTCGCGCTGTTCATGGGCCTGCAGTCGACGATGTTCTACGTCGTGATCGCCTGGCTGCCGGACATCATGATCGCGAAGGGCATGGCCGAGGTGACCGCCGGCGCCATGGTGTCGCTGCTGAACGTCGCCAGCCTGTTCGGCGTCTTCGTGGTCCCGCTCCTGCACGTCGGCCGTCCCGACCAGCGGCGCAGCACCGCGGTCGGGGTCGGGTGCTTCGTCGTCGGGTCCGCGCTGCTGCTGGTGCCGGGGACCGCCGTCGCCACGGTCGCCGTGGTCGTGCTCGGGGTCGGGTGCGGCGCGACCATCGCCCTGGCCCTGTCGTTCTTCTCCCTGCGCACGGCCGGCGCGGCGGACGCGGCCGGGCTGTCCGGGATGGCCCAGACCGTCGGGTACCTGCTGGCCGCCGCCGGCCCGGTCACCTGGGGGGCGGTGCGCGACGCCACCGGCACCTGGACCGTGCCGACCGTCATGCTCCTGGTCGTCGCGGTGCTCACGGCGGTCACGGGTATGGCCTCGGCGCGCGGGTGGGTCCTCGAGCGCCCCACCTCGGCGTAGCGCTCCCCCGTGGGCGTGCCGCCGCCGTGGATGGATTCGACATCTTGGGGGAGGGACAGGGCGCCCACGGCGGATGGAATCGACATCCCCAGGAGGTGCTCAGGGACGGCCTGTCCCGGGTTCTCGCGGTTCATGCCACCCGTGAACTGACCAGGGACGTGCGAGCACGCGGTCACGGTGTCGAATCCCTCCACGGAGGGACCCACGACGGTGTCGAATCCATCCACTCCGGTCGCCCGACGCCGAACCGCACGCACGACAGACCGACTTGACGGTCTGTAAGTTGCTCGCCTAGCGTCGTCGCGTGCCCTCCTCGCGTGCTGCGACCTCGTCCGGTCCCCCTGCCAGCGGTCGCCGCACCCAGGTGGCCCGTGCGGCGGAGACCCGCGAGCGCATCCTGGACGCGACCGTGGCGTGCCTGATCGAGGACGGGTACGCGGGGACCTCGACGAACGCCGTGCAACGGCGGGCCGGCGTGTCGCGGGGGGCGCTGATGCACCACTACCCCTCCAAGCAGGACCTCCTCCTCGACGCAGTCGCCCACCTGAGCGCCCAGCGGGGCGTGTGGGTGGCGGAGCGGGCTGCCGCGCTCGACGAGGGCACGGACCGGGTGGCCGCCGGGATCGGGCTGCTGTGGCATGCGATGACCGGTCCGCTCTTCGCCGCGGCGACCGAGCTGTGGATCGCCGGTCGCACCGACGAGGACCTGCGCCGCGCCCTGGTCGACGCCGAGCGCCGGCTCGGCGCCGCCGCCCGCGACCTGCTCGCCGACGTGCTGGGCGCCGACGACGCCGACGACCCCTCGTTCCGGACCGCCCTCGACTACGTCCTCCAGGTCTTCCGCGGGGCGTCGCTGACCGCCGTCCTGCGCGACGACGCCCGCTGGGAGCGGGATCTCGTCGCGACCACCACCGAGGTCTTCCGCCGACTCCACACAACCGGGTCCACCCCACCTCCACAGGAGACGACATGAGCATCGACTGGCTGCCCCGCACCGGCTTCACCGCCGAGCACGACATGTTCCGCGACACCGTCCGGCGGTTCATGGAGACCGAGGTCGCCCCGCACGCCGAGGAGTGGGCCGAGGCCGGCCAGGTCAGCCGCGAGGTGTGGCTGAAGGCCGGGGCGACCGGCCTCTTGTGCATGGCGGTCCCCGAGGAGCACGGCGGCGCCGGCGTGGCGGACTTCCGCTACAACGCGATCGTCAACGCCGAGCAGGTCCGGGTCGGGGCGAGCGGCCCCGGCTTCAGCGTCCACACCGACATCAACCTCCCCTACCTGATGGCCTACGGCAGCGACGCGCAGAAGGCGGCGTACCTGCCGAAGATGGTCACCGGCGAGTGCATCACCGCGATCGCGATGTCCGAGCCGGGCACCGGGTCGGACCTGTCCAACATCCAGACCAAGGCCGTCCGCGACGGCGACGACTACGTGGTCAACGGGTCGAAGATCTTCATCTCCAACGGCCAGATGGCGGACCTGGTCATCGCCGTGGTGCGCACGTCGGAGGACCCGCACAAGGGCCTGTCGCTCCTGCTCGTCGATGCCGACACCCCCGGCTTCCAGCGCGGCCGGAACCTCGACAAGATGGGCATGAAGGCCCAGGACACCTCCGAGCTGTTCTTCGACGACTGCCGGGTGCCGGCGGCCAACCTGCTGGGCCAGGAGGGGATGGGCTTCCTGTACCTGGTCGGCAACCTGCCCCAGGAGCGGCTGTCCATTGCCACCAACGCGGTCGCCGCCGCCGAGGCGGCCTTCGAGATGACGCACGACTACATCACCTCCCGCACCGCCTTCGGCCGTCCGATCGGGTCGTTCCAGAACAGCCGGTTCGTGATGGCCGAGCTGCGGACGGAGATCGAGCTGGCCCGCACGTTCATCGACCGCTGCCTGGACCTCCACGCGTCCGGGGAGCTGTCCGTCGAGCACGCGGCGATGGCGAAGTGGTGGACGACCGAGATGCAGCTGAAGGTGATCGACCGGTGCCTGCAGCTGCACGGCGGCTACGGGTTCATGAACGAGTACCCGATCGCGAAGGCCTTCGTCGACTCGCGCGCCCAGACGATCTACGGCGGCACCACGGAGATCATGAAGGAGATCGTGGGCCGCTCCATGGGCCTCTGAACCGCCGGCCTGGCCAGGATGGAGTAGTCACATCGGGCCACCGATCTGATGTGACACCAGTCCACTCCTGGGGTGTTTCATGACGGTGTGAACGTCCGCGGCTACGCACTGACCACCGGTCTCCTCAGCGCGACCGTCGTGCTGTCGGTGCGGTCGGACGTCGAGCTGCTCGTGGTCGAGCTCGTGCTGGTCGGCGTCGCCACCGCGGCCATGGCCCGCGGGATCCGCCGGCGGCGTCCGCCGCGGCCGTCGTCGTGGTGGTGCCTGCTCGCCGGCCCCTGGGCCGTGCTGATCGGCGCGATCGCGGTGGAGGTCGCCGTCGCCCTCGACGCCCCTGCCGTCGCGGTGGAGTCGACAATCCTCCTCGAGGTCGCCGGCTACGTCCTCCTCGCCCGCGGCATGCACGGGCTGGTGGCGCCGGACGCCGAGCCGGCGACCCGCGGGGACCGCGTCGACGCCGCGGTGATGCTGCTCGCCGTCGGGTTGCTGGGGTGGGCGGTGATCAGCCCGACGTTCCCCCACGGCGGCGTGGCGGGGGTCATCGAGCGGGTCGGCGAGGTCGCCCAGATGGTGTTGTCCGCGTCGTGCCTGCTGCTCGCGATCGTGATCGTCGTCGTCGGCCGTCGCGGCCGTCCCGCCGGGGTCCTCCTCCTCGGCGCCGGGGTCGCCCTCGCCGTCGAGCAGTTCGCGCTGCCGTTCGTGCAGCGGCTGGTCGAGGTCCCCAACATCGACGACGCCGCGCTGCTGGTGGGGCTGGTCCTGCTGGCCGGCGCGGCGACGCACCCCAGGATGGCGGCCATCGTCCCCGAGGGCGGCACCTCCGCCACCCGCGCCCGGAGCCGGGTGCTCGCCCTGGTCCTGTCCCTCGCCGCCCCTCCGGCGCTCGCGGTCGCCGACCGCCTGAGCGGCGGGATGGTCTCCCAGAGCTGGCTGCTCGCGGCGTGGTGCCTCCTGACCGTGGTGGTCGTGCACCGGCTGTTGGTGCTCGACCGGGAGCGCGAGGCGATGCTCGCCACGATGTCGCACCGGGCCCGCTACGACGACCTGACCGGCGTGCTGAACCGCCGCGGGCTGTCCGAGGAGCTGCCCGGCGTCTTCGACGGCGCCGACCGCCACAGCAGGCACGTCGCGGTGCTGTACCTCGACCTGGACGGCTTCAAGCCGGTCAACGACGCCCACGGCCACGCAGCCGGCGACCAGGTGCTGCTCACCATCGCCCGCCGGCTCCGCGAGCGCGCCGGCGACCGGGCGCTCGTCGCACGGGTCGGCGGCGACGAGTTCGTCGTGGTCCACCCCGACGTCGAGGGTCGGGCGGAGCTCGCGGAGCGGATCACCCGGGTCCGCCAGGCCGTCGCGGACCCGATCGAGCTTCCCGACGGCGACGTGCGGATCGGCTGCAGCATCGGCGTCGACCACCGCCCGCCGCGCGCCCACGGCTGGGCGAGCGCCGTCGAGCGGGCGGACGAGGCGATGTACGCCGCGAAGCGGGACACCGCCGTCGACGCGGTCGCTCAGCCGGCCGCGGTCAAGCGCTCCTTGCCCATGTAGCCGACCAGCGCCTCGGGCACGGCGACCGAGCCGTCGGCCCGCTGGTGGGTCTCGAGCACCGCGATGATGGTGCGCCCGACCGCGCACGCGGTCCCGTTGAGGGTGTGGACGACCTCCGTGCCGTCCTCCACGCGGTAGCGGGCCTGCAAGCGGCGGGCCTGGTAGTCGGTGCAGTTCGAGGCGCTGGTGAGCTCGCGGTACCGCTGCTGCCCCGGCAGCCAGACCTCCTGGTCGTACTTCCGCGCCGCGGAGTCGCCCAGGTCGCCGACGGCGATGTCGACCACCCGCCCGTGGAGGTCCAGACCGGACAGGATCTCGGTCTGGATGTCGCGCAGGCGCACGTGCTCGTCCCAGCTCTCCTCGGGCCGCACCCAGCTGAACATCTCGACCTTGTCGAACTGGTGCACCCGGAAGATGCCCTGGGTGTCCTTGCCGTAGGTCCCCGCCTCACGCCGGAAGCAGGTCGAGAACCCGCCGTAGCGCAGCGGCAGCTGGTCGGCCTCGAAGATCTCGTCGAGGTGCATCCCGGCGAGGGGGACCTCCGCGGTGCCGACGAGGTACAGGTCGTCCTCGGGGACGGTGTAGATCTGGTCGGCACTGCCGGGCAGGAACGCGGTGCCGAACAGGGCCTCCTGACGGGTCAGGACCGGGGGGATGACCGGCAGGAACCCATGCCCGGCGATGATGTCCATCGCGTAGCGGACCAGCGCGAACTCGAGCATGACCGCGTCGCCGAGCAGGAACGCGAAGCGGCTGCCCGAGATCTTCACCGCCCGCTCGATGTCGATGATCCCGAGCTGCTCGCCGATCGCCACGTGGTCGCGGGGCTCGAAGTCGAACGTCGGCTTGGTCCCGAACTGGCTGAGCTCGACCGCGTCGCTGTCCTCGCGGCCGTCCGGCGCGTCCGGGTGGGGGACGTTCGGGATGGTCAGGAGGATCCGGTGCTGCTCGGCGTCGAGGCGCTCCTGATCGGACTCGAGCGCGGCGATCCGGTCGCTGTCGGTCGTCGACTCGGCGATCCGCCCAGGCCGCTCCTCCGCCGACGCCGGCCCGATCCGCTTGCCGAACTGCTTCGGGGCCGCGCGCCGCGCCGGCG
>NZ_CAXQBR010000050.1 GCF_964222135.1 Euzebya sp. | reverse complement strand
CTCGCGGTCGGTGACGGAAAGGCGTGTGTAGGCGAGGATGGTCGACTCCAGCAGTCGGTGTGGCGGTGGTAGGCCCGGCCATCATGGCCGGTCACCGCGCACTGGCTGCTGGAACTCGCCCACCCCGCACCCCGCGATCGACGGCTTCAGTCGCGAAGCGGGCTTCGCGTCGAAGGACGTCGAAGGGCAACAGGCCGGTGAACGCGATCCCCAGCGCCATGACCAGTAGCCCCATCACCTTCTGGGCCGATGGCCCATCAAAGAGCCTGGACAGACTCCCGGCGGTCAGCCCGAGAAGGGTGAAGGGAACGGTGAACCCGGCGATGAAGAGCATGCCTCCGCTGAGCATGCGGACGCGCGTCCCCGATGCGTCTGCGCCAGCCTTGAGCTCCTGACCCGATAGGCCGGTCATGTACCCCAGGTATCCCGGGACGAGCGGGATGACGCACGGGCTGGCGAAGGAGACCACACCGGCCATGAACGCGATCCCCGTGGCGACGACGACGTTGGCGTCCATGACCGCTGCCTGAGCTTGTTGCCCGATGTCCGACATGCCCTGTGCCACGACGGCATCCACGCCTATCTCCCTCCAGTGCTGTCGTCCGCGACGGCAGCGTGCGGTTCGGTGATCGACTCGTGCAGGTACGCCGCGTCGGCGATCACCTGACGGTCGTGGGGGTATGACATCGGCGCCGACCATCGCATCGGGGGCTTGTTGACGAAGATCGGCGCCCCGGCATCCTGCTGTGCGTGGGAGTGGGCAGCGCCGTCACGACAGGCGAGAGCAGACACCGGACGGTCACGATGACCCCGGCTGGTCGAGGGAGAGCACTGACGGTCGCTTGCGCGCATCGGTGGGATCGATGACCGACGCCGTCACAGTGCGGGTGTCCTCACCGAACTCCAGGGTCACGTCGATCGTCCCGCCGACCTCCACGGGTGTCACCTCGATCAGCATCAGGTGGACATCCCCCGGACCGAAGGAGATCGAGTCCCCGGCAGGGATGGTCAAGCTGGGCAACTCGTCCATCGCCACGCGACCGTCTGGATCGATTGTGGTCTAATGCACCTGGACCTGCCTCGCAGCCGTGGTGCTGGCACCGGTCAGGACCTGGTCGGCTGAGCTGTTGTTGAAGACGTCGAGGTACACCGCCGCAGCGGCGGCAGAGGCCGCCACCGGGCTGCGGACGTCCTCGAACACCAACTCCGACACATCACCGCGCGCCGAAGTGCAGCCGACCGCGATGAGGGCGAGGATCACGAGGTGAACGGATCGTCGCCGCCACGGCGTCCGCAGCGGGACCATCACTTCGCCACGGAGTCGGGACGTCCCCACGAGGCGTCTCTGCCACTACGTCTCCTCTCCCTGTCGCGCCGGATGACCCGGCAACCCATCGACCGCACAGCGCTGCCCGCACTACTACTATCGCGTCGTAGCACCGCGGTCCAAAGTTCACGTGATCGGCGTCGGCTGCGACTGCGACGTTGAACCGGCCCGGAGCTCCGCGGTGGGCTGACGTTCGACGACTGTCTGTCAGTCCTTGGACCGAACCTGTTCGCCGGGATGGCGCCGGGTGCCACTACTACGATGGTGTCGTAGCATCCGCGGATGCATGCCCCCCATCGACCGAAGTCGGAGGTGTCATACGTGGATGAGCCAGATGGTGTGATGCTGTCCAAGCGGCAGCGACAGAAGGCACGGCGCCAAGACCGGATCGCTCGGGAGCGGGATGTCCGACGGCGAGAGAACCGCGTTCGGTTGCTCCGCTGGGCGCTGTTGATCGTCTTCGGCGGCGGCGCACTCGCGGTCCTCCTGTTCAGCGCGGTTCGTGACGTCCTCCCGGTCGACCCGCCGCAGGGGATCACCGACATCACCGTCGACAGCCGCGGGCACGTGGAAGGAGACGTCGTCTATGACACCGTGCCGCCAGCGGGTGGGGACCATTCGCCGGTGTGGCAGAACTGCGGCTTCTACCCCGAACCCATCGGGGAGGAGAACGCCGTTCACTCCCTCGAGCACGGCGCGGTCTGGATCACCTACCGGTCGGATCTGGACGAAGCCGCGGTGCAGGCGCTGGCCGAGCGGGCCGGCGGCTACGTCCTGGTCAGCCCCAGGGACGACCTCCCGTCACCGATCGTGGCGTCAGCCTGGGGCAAGCAACTTCAGCTCGACGACGCTGACGACCCTGTGCTGGAGGACTTCATACGTGCGTTCCAGCAGGGTCCGCAAACCCCTGAGCCGGGTGCAGTCTGTACTCGCGGCGTGGGCGAACCCACATGACCGCTCCTCCCGTCACGGTTCCATGTACCGACTCCACCGGAGGCTCCTTCAGCGGATGGTGGATGGTCAGTGTGGTCGTGGTCGCATTGTTGGTCGGTGCGGCTGTGGCAACGGTGGTGGTCGGACGGACCACTCCCGGGGACCGTTCGCCTGAGGCCGGGTTCGCCCGAGACATGTCGGCCCACCACGCCCAAGCGGTCGAGATGGCGGGCATCATCCTCGGAGCGGCCCCGAGCCAGGAGATCGGCATCCTGGCGGAGGACATCATGCTGTCCCAGCAGGCGCAGATCGGGCAGATGCAGGCGTGGTTGGACCTGTGGATGCTGCCGGCTGCCGGCAGTGAGGCGCCGATGACATGGATGGGCATGGCTGGCATGCCCATGGCTGGCATGGGGAGCCAGTCGGAGCTCCGGGAGTTGGCACAAGCGTCCGGGGTGGAGGCGGAACGGCGCTTCCTCCAGCTCATGATCGCCCACCACCGTGGCGGGGTCGGCATGGCTGAGGCGGTGTTGTCGCGCAGCGATCATCAAGTGGTTCGTGAGCTCGCCTCGGCGATCATCACCAGCCAGGCCAGTGAGATCGCACAGATGGAACAACTGCTCGACCGCCGGTGAACCCTCCCTGCGCATGAGCTGTCGAGCAGCTCGGTGCGATCGCCGTGCCGGTCTCTCCGTGCCCGGCCTGTGGTGGACGCTGGTATCTCGCACGCCGTGAGCCGCATGCGACCCGTCCGGTCGGCCAGCGGTCCTACGACATGGCAATAGTAGCTTCTACGCCTCGATGGATGTGCTTCCCCACCTGCGCCGCGCCTCCCTGCGCGCTTTGTCGGCCCTCGCACTGGCTGCAGCCGTGCTCCTCACTGCGGCGGTGGCGCCGGTCGATGCCCAGTCTGAGGCGGACCTCGATGCGGTCCAGGACCGCATAGAGGAGGCTGAAGCAGAGGTGCAGCGCCTTGGTGGTGAGCTCGAGGTCTCCCTGGAGCAGCTCGATGCGATCCTCGCGGAGCAACAGGCCCGCCAGGCCGCGTTGACGGCCCTCAACGATGAGCTTGCCGCTGCCGAGGCCGAACTGGCCGATCGCGAGCGGACCCTGGCCGCAACCACCGCACAGCTGGAATCCACGGCCGAACGGCTGGAGCTGACCCGTGGAGAACTTGATGCCGCCCGAGGCGAGTACGAGGCCCGCGTGCGGCAGTCCTACATCAGCGCTCGGCCGGGTCAGTCGCTCCCCGTCCTCAGTGCAGGAGACGCCGCTGACTTCGCCCAGGCGACCACGTACATGGAAGCGATCGTCAGCCGCGACCGAGTCGTCTATGAGGAGATCGATGTCCTCCAGGCGCGGATCGCCGCAGCGGAGGAGGAGTTCGGGCGTCTCCGTGCACGGCAAGACGACCAGCGCGTGGCCGCGGCGGAGGAACGTGACCGGGTGGCACGACTCGTCGCCGATCAGCAAGAACTGCTGGCCGAGGTGACCGCGCAAGCCGAGGACAAGCGGAGGGTTCTCGCGGCTCTTGAGGCTGACCGTGAATCTGCTGAGGCGCTGGTCTCTGACCTCGAGGCCGAATCGGCGCAGATCGAGCGGGAGCTGGCGGCCGCCGCCGAGCAAGCCCGTCGGGCTGCAGCCGAGGAGGCCACGTCCGAAACCGTTGGTCGTGGTCAGTCCTCAGAGGCGAGCGCCTCCTCGCCAGACCCTTCGGGATCTGGGGACGCCACAGCAGCAGACCCGGACGCCGGTTCGACCGGTGGAGGGGGTGGGTTCATAATCCCAGTCGGCGGTCGGATCTCCTCGGAGTTCGGCTACCGCACCCATCCCATATCAGGGACCACGCGTCTGCACGCGGGAATGGACATCGCCGCGGCCGGGGGGACGCCCATCGGTGCGGCCGGTGCCGGAACGGTGATCTTCGCCGGCTGGCGAGGCGGCTACGGGAACGCGGTCATCATCGACCACGGGCGAGGCGTCGCCACCCTCTACGCCCACCAATCACGCCTGGGATCCACCGTCGGCCAGCAGGTGTCCCAAGGCCAGACCATCGGCTACGTGGGGACGACGGGGTACTCAACCGGCAACCACCTCCACTGGGAGGTTCGAGTGAACGGCAGCCCGGTCAACCCGCGCGGCCACATGTAGACGTGCGGGCCAGAGCACGGCCACACCCATCGATCGAGGGCGACACCATGCGTGCACTGCAACGAGGCGGTGTGGCCGTGATGCTCAGCATCATGGCGCTGATGGCCACGGCGTCCCCTGCGGCCGCCCACGGGCGGGGGTCTGACGCGACGAACTTCCTCTCGGTCATCACCTCGGCCCCCGAGGACGATGGTGTGACGTTCGAGATCGTCAACTCTGACGAGTACCTGTTGGTGCGGAACGACGGTGAGGAGGAGGTAGCAGTCGCCGGCTACACCGGCGAACCGTACCTCCGCATCGGACCCGACGGCGCGTGGCGCAATGAGAACTCGCCTGCCACGTACCTCAACGCTGACCGGTACGGGCAGACGGTCGTGCCGAGAGGGGTCGACGGTGACGCCGAGCCGCGGTGGGAGCAGGTGTCGAGCGAGGGCGCCTTTGCCTGGCACGACCACCGGATCCACTGGATGGCCACGACCAACCCCCCCGTCGTGCAGACCGATCCTGCGTCGCGCCATCTCGTCAACGAGTGGACGGTCCCCGTCGAGATCGGCGGGCGCCCCGCCGAGATCATCGGCGAGCTCTACTGGGTCCCCGGCAGCGGTCCACTGCCCTGGCTGATCACCGCCCTCGTCCTGCTCAGCGTCCCGATCGGATGGGCTCTGTGGCGTACGCGTCCGGATGTCGGGTCCGGCCGCTGGCGAGGGCTGTCCCTGGTGTCCGGGACGGTCTTGTTGCTCCTCGCCATCGCCAACGGGATCCACCTCGTCGATGATCTGGTGGCCACCCCGATACCGCTGACGCAGAGCATCACATCGGCCTTGCAGACCGCCTTCTTCATCAGCATCGCGATGTATGCAGCGTTCCGGACGATCATCGGAGGGGAGGGCGCCTTCGTGGCGCTGGGTGCCGGAACAGGCGCCATCTTCATCGGTCAGGGACTGCTCTACGCCAGCGTGCTCGCCGCAAGCCAGACCGCGACGGTGTTCCCGGAGTTCCTCACACGCGGCGTGATCGCCGCGAGCCTTGCACAGATCGTCCCCCTCGGCATCGCCTCGGTCCTCGGGACCCGTGCGCTCCTGCCCCAGTGGGATGACGAGCCCGACGACGTGCCGTCGGCGGTGGTGAGCGGGGAATGATCGCTACCGATGGATCAGTGAGGGCGATCGGTCGGAGGTTGCCGCGCTCGGAGCCTGCGGGTGAGGTCGTGCGCCCCTACGCTCGACGTGACATGGGCTCAGCGGCGTCCGCGATCGCTCGTGCCGTCACCGGCGCGATCACCGCGCATGCCGTGTTGGCCGTGGTGGCCCAGCTGGTCGGCCATCCAGCGTTGACGGACGGTCATCGGGTGCACATGGGTGCGGCGGGCGTCGGTGCTCTTGTGAGCTTGGCCGTGGCAGTCCGCTGCCGGCTGGGTTCCTCGGTCCATGCAGAGCCAGGTCGGGGGGTCATCGCCCCGACGTCGGTGTTGGGTGTGTACCTCGCGACCGAGACCGTCATGGCCGGCGGTGAGCTCAGCCATGTCGTGGTGGACCCGTGGTTGTGGCTGGCGCCGATTGCGGTGATCGCCGCGCGGCTGGTCCTCGACAGCGCGTCGGGGGTGATCGTGGCGGCGTTGGCGGTCGTCGTCCGGCTGGGTTGGGTCAGCGTGGCCAGTGGTGGTCCCTCGGGGTGTGTGTACGTCGGTGGAGCCCTTCGGTCCACGCTGTGGTCGGTGGCGGAGTCGCGGGCTCCCCCGGTGTGGCTGGGCTGACTGCGTCTCCAGCTGCACCGCTGCTGGTGCTCCACACCGAGGTTCTCCCATGCCAGCACACCGGCGTCATCGACGTCCCGTCCTGTCCGTCGTCGTCTTCTTGTCCGTCTCGCTCGTGTTGTCCGCCGTACCGGCCGGGGCGACGTCGGACGGGGTGTGGTTCCCCGTCCAGTTGCCGCTGGACAGCTATGCCGACACCTGGGGTGCCCCGCGTGGTGGTGGTCGCAGCCATGAGGGCACCGACATTCTGGCCCCCCAGATGCGCGAGGTCTACGCCGCCGTGGGCGGGGAGATCATCAAGGCCAAGGGGGAGGACTGCCCGGTCGGGGCACCGTGTGACTCCTACTACCTCGCCGTCGCGGGTGATGACGGCCGCGGCTACTTCTACGTCCACCTGAACAACGACACACCCGACCGGCCGAACGGCTGTGATGGGCTGGGGGGTGTCGAGCATGCGTTCAGCCCTCGACTGGTCCGCGAACTCGCGGATCGGGGGACCTTGGCCGGCGTTCGGGTGGACCGTGGGGAGCACATCGGCTGGATCGGCTCCTCGGGGAACGCGGCTTGCGGGATCGACCAACTGCACTTCGAGATCTGGAACGATCGTGACTGGGGTGTGACGGGGAAGACCAACCCCTACCCGGAGCTCAGCGCCGCGGAGGACGCCGGGAGGACCACCGGATCTGGCGGTGTCGATCAGGCCGTCATGCACCGCGACGCAGGTGACGACCGCATCGGCACGGCCGCGGCGCTGTCGGCGGATGGCTTCCCAACGGCCCGGACCGTGGTGGTGGCCAGGGCCGATCGGTACACCGACGCGCTGGTCGCCGCACCGCTCGCGGCTGCCCTGGACGGGCCGGTTCTCCTCAGCCCAGCTCGCGGTGGGCTCCCCGACGCGCTCGCCTCAGAGTTGGAGCGCTTGGACCCACGTGACGCGGTCGTCATCGGAGACGTCGCACCGGAGGTCGTCGCCGAGTTGTCCGCGACCGCGGACCTGGCGCCGGACCGGATCATCCGGATCACCGGTGACGATCAGTACGAGCTGTCCGCACGCGTGGCCGACGCGGTGGTCGCTGCCGGTGGTGACGCATCGGGTGTCCTGCTGGCGGCTGGTGAAGGGCGGACGGCCGGCGGGGGATGGCCCGATGCGCTGATGGCCAGCCTGCTCGGTGCCTACCGACGGACGCCGGTGTTGTTGACCAGGCCGGACGAACTGCCGACGGTGGTGGCGAACGCCATCGACCGTATCGGCCCTGCGCGTGTGGACGTCGTCGGGGGGATCATGGCCGTCGATCCGCAGGTCGAGGCCCGGCTTGCCGACACCGTGACGACGATGCGGCTGGCCGGGCCGAGTCGTCTGGAGACGGCGCTGGTCGTCGCCGACGCGCTGTTGGATGAGGGACAGGCCGACGACGGGGTCCTGCACCTGGCCACCGCCAGCGACTACCCCGATGCGCTGGCGGCAGGACCGGCGCTGGTCGCCTCTGGTTCGGTGATGGTGCTCATGGACGCGGTTGACCGCAGCCGGCCGGTGCTGGACTGGGTCGACGCCCGGGACGGCATCGAGGAGGTCCATGCGATCGGCGGCGTCGCGGCGCTGCCCGATGAGGCGGTCAGGGCGGTGATCGATCGTGCGAGGTGACGACGTGCCGCGGTGCGGGCCGTCACGGTCACGGGTGCGGTCAGCGTCGTGTTGGCGCTCGTGGCCGCGGGTGCGGGTGTACTCCTCAGCGCCGGTCCGGCGGCCGCACACGCCCAGCTGGAGGTGACTGATCCGCCGGCCGGTGCCACCCTCACCGAGTCGCCAGTGGAGATCTCGTTGACCTACAGCGAACCGATCGAGGAGACCTTCTCCGGTGTACAGGTGTTCGACCCCGTAGGCCAGCGGGTCGATGCCGGGTCGGCCGCCATCGACGGTGCGGTGGCAACGGTGCCGATGCAGCCGCTCACCACATCGGGCACCTACACGGTCGTGTTCCGGGTGATCGGTGCCGACGGCCACCCGGTGGAATCGCGCTACACCTTCGGCTACGAACCGGCAGTCTCTGGCAGCCCGACGCCGGCACCACCCGCGCCGGCCACCCCGACACCCTTCCCGACTGCAGCGGCGTCGGAGGCGCCGGGTCAACCGGCGGCGGACTCTGAACCGGCCAGCAGCGGCGCGAACAGCAGTCCAGCACCCACACCTGAGGACCCATCCCCTCCCCCCGAGGGTGACCCCGAGCCGCCGGTCGCCGAACCCGCGCCGGCCGGGGTGGACCCGGCGTCCTTCGAGCTGCAGGAGGCCGGTCCGGGCAGCTCAGCGGGCTTGTTCGTCGCCCGGGTGGTCGACTACGCGGCCCTCGCAGTGCTGGTCGGCACGCTGCTCGCGCTCATGTGGATGGTCGGTCCAGACGAGGGCGCCCCGTCGGCGCGTCGCCGGTTGCGACGCCTGGCCGTTGCCGCGGCGTCTGGCCTGGCCGTCGCGTCAGCGCTGCTGTTCATCTTCGGGCTCTCCACCGCTGCGGCCGAACCCCTGCCCCAAGCGGTGACGGGCGACCTGATCGGCCGGTTCTTGTCCACCCGCTTCGGGCTGTTGGTGGCGGTCCAGGGGCTGGTGGCCATCGGGGTGGCGGCCCTCCTCGCCGTCACCGCTGGACGCGCAGGGTTGGTCATGGCCGCCACGGCGACCACCGTCGCGGCGGCGCTCCCAGGGTTGTGGGGGCATGCGGGTGCCACCGATCCCATGTGGATCGCCGTCGGCCTTGACTGGCTCCACGTCGCGGCGGCCACCTCGTGGGTGGGGGGACTGGCCGTCGTGGTCGTCTGGGGGCTCATCGCCGGGCCCGAGGAGTTCGTCGGCCCCGCCCGGCGGTTCAGCAAGGTGGCAGGGACGGCCATCTGGCTGCTGCTCGCGTCCGGGGTCGGCTCGGCGTTGTTGCACGTCGGTGCGGTTGAACAGCTGACCGACACCAGATACGGGCTGCTCGTCCTCGGCAAGGTGGTCGCGTTCGTGGTCATCGCCGGGCTGGGCTGGCGCAACCGCGCGACGGTGCTCCCGCGACTGGCCCGGACCGCGGACAGCCATACCGTCGGACTGTTCCGCCGCTTCGCCGGCGTCGAGATCGCCGTCATGGTCCTCGCCCTCGGTCTGGCCGGTGGTCTGGCGTCGAGCATCCCCGCGGAGGCAGAGGTCGCCAGCCGCATCCAGTCGGTCACCATCGCCTTGACCGACACCGCGACGGTCAACCTGACCGTCGACCCGGCCCAGTCGGGTCCCAACGTGGTGCACCTCTACATCCTGGGCCCCGACGGACGGCCACGTCCGGTCGATGACACGACCATGCGCCTCATCGCCCCCTCCGGCGACGCGCTCACCGTCGAGCTGTTGGTGGCCGGCCCCGGCCACTTCACCACCCTCTCACAACGACTCCCCGAACCGGGCGACTACCAGGTCCAGATCGGCGTGGACCTGGACGGGACCAGTGAGGATGCGACGTCGACGCTGACCATCAGATGAGGACCGACATGGGTGATGACCACGCACACGTCAACGCCGCCCACGCGGGAGCCGCCCACCGCCGCCCCCTCTTGGCGGCGGCGTGCCTGACCGGCGGCTACTTCCTCGTGGAGCTCATCGGGGGGCTGATCACCAACTCCTTGGCGCTGCTGGGTGATGCGGCACACATGTTCACCGACGTCCTCGGGTTGGGCATGGCGTTGGCCGCCATCCAGGCGGCCATCCGGAGCGACGCGGCATCGCATCGGACGTTCGGGCTGTACCGCCTGGAGATCCTCGCCGCACTCGCCAACGCGGTGTTGCTCTTCGGCGTGGCCATCTGGATCCTCGTCGAGGCCGTCCGCCGCTTCGGTGATCCGCCTGAGGTCCTCAGCACCCCGCTGCTCGTCGTCGCCGTCGTCGGTCTGGTCGTGAACGTGATCGCCTACCTGTTGCTCAGACGGGGCGCAGGCGAGTCACTCAACGTCGAAGGCGCCTACCTCGAGGTCCTCGCCGACACCCTCGGCTCGGTCGGGGTGATCATCGCCGCGATCGTCATCCAGACCACCGGGTTCACGCTGATCGACCCGATCTTCGCCGTCGGCATCGGCCTGTTCGTGCTGCCGCGGACCTGGCGCCTGGGCAGCAAGGCGCTCAGGGTCCTGTTGCAACAGGCTCCGCCGCACGTCGACGTCGACACGATCCGTGCCGACCTGACCGGCCTGCCAGATGTCACCGACGTCCACGACCTCCACGTCTGGACGCTGACATCCGGGATGGATGTGGTCAGTGCCCACCTCCGGATCGCCGACGGCGGAGACGACCACGTGGTGCTCGACCGCGCCCGTGACCTCCTGCGCACCGAGCACGGCATCAGCCACTCCACGCTGCAAGTCGAAGTGCCCGACCACGCCCACTGCGCCGATTGTGAGGAGACCTGGTGATCCACACGGAACACACGACCCACCCTGCCCGCACGCCGACACGCCGGACGCTGCTGCGTGGCGCGACCGCCGCCATGGCTCTGCTGGTCGTCGGCTGTGAGTCCGATGACGACGGCACCGACATCGCCGCCACACCGGTCAGCGAAGCCGCTCAGGCCACCTTGTTGGAGCAGATCGCCCCGGACCGCACGGCCGACCTGTCGGTCATCAACGCGAGCTTCGAGACGCTCACCGGCGAGGATCGGCTCTTCGCCTTCGGACTGGTCGGACCGGACAACACCCCGGTCCGTGACCAGGAGGTGACGGTGTACGCCGGCGTCAGGATGAACGAGGCGCTGCAGGGACCGTTGACCACGACGTTCCACGACGTCCCCAACCAGCCCTTGGGCATGTACTCGGTCCGCCTGGACCTGCCGGAGGCCGGCACGGTGCCGTTGATCGCCGTGACCGCCGACGGCGGGGCCGGGCAGACGGCCCTGCGGGTCGCCGACCCGGAATCCTCGGTGGTGCTGGCCACCGGTGAAGAAGCTCCGGCGGTCGCCACCCCGACACTGGATGACCCATTGGGGTTCGAGTCCATCTGCACCCGTCAGCCTCCCTGTGACATGCACGCCGCCAGCCTGGACACCGCCCTCGCTGAGGGACGGCCGGTCATGTTGACCATCGCCACCCCGGCGTTCTGTGAGACGGCGATCTGCGGGCCGACGGTGGACGTGGTCGAGGACGTGCGGACCGGCGGTGAGGTGCCCGAGGGCATCGAGTGGATCCACCTCGAGGTGTTCAGCGACGCGGGCACCACCCTGGCCGACCAGGTCGAGGCCTTCCAGTTGCAATCCGAGCCGTGGATCTTCGGGATCGATGGCGCCGGCACGGTCGTCGGCCGGCTCGACGGCCCCCTCACCGTCCTGCCCGATGAGATCGCCGCCCTCGCGACCGCCACGGCATGAAGCCGCTGCACGTGCTCGGGCCGCTGGTCATGCTCTTCGGGCTGGTCGGGTGTGGTGACACGGGCACGGGAGACCAGCCGTCGGCCACCGCGTCCTGTGATGCACCGGAGTTCCCCCTGGTGCAGTTCGGCAGCCACCTCCTCGGCGATGCGAAGCCGCCGGTGCCCTACAGCTCTGTGCCTCCCTCGTCGGGATGGCACGCATCTGGTGCGCTGGACATCGCCATCTACCCGCCGTCCAACGCCCTCAGTGAACCACAGCAGGTCAGCATCCTTGAGTCAGGCGCGGTCGTGATCACCTACGACGAACTCGCCGAGGACGACGTGCAGTCGCTCACCGACCGCATCGAGTCCGCCCACGCCGGCCAGGCCGCCGTCACCCCGTACGAACGGCTTGATGACAGCGCCGTGGCGATGACCGCGTGGGGTGTGGTCCAGCGCTGTGACGACCTCGACCTGTCCGCCATCGAGACCTTCATCGAAGCCTACGCCGTCGAAGACCCCTTCGTGCCCGGAACCGACCGGACACCCCGTCCCCCAGACGCCCCGGAAGCGGACCAGACATGACGGTGCACGTCGTCGCATCGGGCATCCCACCGCTCCTCGCGACCACCCAGGACAGCGGCGGCGCGGGCCCCACCATCGCATTCCTGGTCACGGTCACCGTGGCCGTCACCGTCCTGGGGCTCATGGTCCGGCGTGTCATGACCAGGACGTCCACACCACAGCCGCCGTCGCCAGCCGGCCACGACGACGCGGTGGGGGGCGGTGACCCCCAGAAGCCCACCGAGCCTCATCCCCGGAGCTCACCCGACGCCGCAGCCGACGATGACGGCCCCCCACCCCGCGACCCATGAGAAGTCCACCGGTCCCTACACCCAGCCGGCTGGCCGTGACCGTGCTGCTGGTCGTGGTCGTCGCGGTCCCGAGCGGCGCGGCAGGGCTGGACGTCGAGGACGCCGAGGTGCAACTCGACGAGGCTCGTGACGCACTGACGTCCGTCGAGGCCGGGCTCGACCGGCTGAGCGGCGAGTACGAGGAGGCGATCAGCCATCTGGCCCGCCTGGAGGACGAACGGGGGGACGTAGGGCAACGCGTCGATGCAGCCCGCGGGCGCGTGGCATCGGCACGAGCTGGCGTCGAGGTGGCGATCCGACGCCTGTACATGCGTCCCGGAGGATTCGCGGAGTGGGCGATCGACGCGGTCCAGGCATCTCCCTCTGTCGGATCCGCCCTGCATCGCATCGCGCTGCTCCAACGGCTCCCCGTGGGCATGGCCGCCCGCGCCGACCGGCTGCGACGGACCACTGACCTCGTCGCCGACGAGGTCGCCCAGCACGCCATGACGCTCGTCGGAGTCGCCGCGGGCGCCGCCGAC
The DNA here is from genome assembly GCF_964222135.1 of Euzebya sp. Taxonomy (NCBI): domain Bacteria; kingdom Bacillati; phylum Actinomycetota; class Nitriliruptoria; order Euzebyales; family Euzebyaceae; genus Euzebya; species Euzebya sp. The sequence goes on along the minus strand of NZ_CAXQBR010000050.1, from coordinate 30,047 downwards.
CTGGCCGATGCCCGCCGACGTCTGGAGGCCGAGCTGGCCGCTACGCGGGCGGTGGTCACCTCCGCACAAGACCGCCTGGAAGACGCTCGGCGCGCAGCCGCACGCCGAGCTGCTGCCGAAGAGGCGGCACGCGCGGCCACCCATCTCGACCAGCCACCACCCACTATGGCCTGCCCGCTGGGTCTGCCCAACGGTTTCACCGACTCCTGGGGCGCCCCCCGCTCAGGCGGTCGGGGCCACGAAGGGGTTGACATGTTCGCCGCCCGCGGCACCCCCGTCTACGCCGTCGCCGACGGCACCGTCAGGGTCGGCGACAACCGGCTTGGAGGCCTGACGGTGAACCTCGAGGACGTCGCCGGCAACGCCTACTACTACGCTCACCTCGACGCCACCACCGTCCGGACCGGCCAGCAGGTCTCAGCCGGCGACGTCATCGGCCTGGCCGGCACCTCCGGAAACGCCGCCGGCACCCCTCCGCACCTCCACTGGCAGGTCCGGCCCGGCGGCGGGCCGACGGTCAACCCGTTCCCTCTCGCCGACCTGCTCTGTCGCAGTTCATGACCCCCAAGCCTCCGGCGCCACACCGGGTAGTGCCCCACTGGGACTGATCGCCCATCCTCCTCGCGCTCCTGCTCGCCCTCCTGCCCGCCGCCGGCAACATCACCGGCGGCACGATCGCCGAGCTCAGCCCCCCATCGGACGCATGGCGCAACCGCGCGCTGCACGCAGCCGCCGGAGTGGTCGTCGCGGTGGTCGCCGTCGAGATCATGCCGCGAGCCCTCGACGTGCTCAACGGCTGGCACATCGCGGCGGCATTCACGACCGGGGGGGTGCTGTACCTCGTCGCCCAGGCGTTGATCGAACGGCGCAGCACCACCGGAGGACGGATGTGGCTGATCTACCTCGCCATCGCGACGGACCTCTTCGGTGACGGCCTCATGATCGGCGCCGGCACCTCGATCGGATCAGGCGTCGGCCTCGTGCTCGCCATCGGGCAGATCCTCGCCGACATCCCCGAGGGCGCCGCGGCCACGATGACCTTCCGAGCCAACGACGTGCCCCGCCGTCGACGGCTGTGGCTGTCCGCCGCCGCGGTCCTGCCCGTCCTCACCGGGGCAGCGCTGTCATTCCTGCTGTTGCGCGGACGACCCGAAGGCTACCAACTCGCGGCCCTCGTCGGCACCGCAGGTCTCTTCACCGTCGCGGCGTTCGAGGACATGATCCAGGAGGCCCACGAGAGCGACGACGACTCAAAGACCTCCTCCGTCGCCCTCCTGCTCGGGTTCGCCGTCTTCACCATCGCATCCACCGCGCTCGGATGACCGCCACCCGGCTCCGACCACCGGCGGCCGCGGAGAGCTCGTGATGGATCAGCGGGGACGCTCCGGCACGGTGCCGGCGGCCAAGTAGATGGCCCCGCCCAGCATCTCGACATACGCCGTGTCGGACGTCACCGCCTCCACCGCCTCCCACGGCCGATGGTCCCGATAGGCCTCGGACACCCCGAAGGGGCGGTTGATCGCCGACACCAGCCGCACAAGCCACCGCGGCCATCCCTCAGGATCACGGAGACCGGTGACGGCCACCCGCCCACCAGTGGGGAGCTGGGTGACAAGACGATCGATGACCTCGCGGTAATCCGGCAGCATCTCCATGGCGAAGGAGCCCATGACCGCCGACGTGCCCGGCGGAAGCTCGTAGGTGGCGATGTCAGCCTCAACCAGCTCCACCACGTCGACGCCGGCGCGCTCCACCCGGCGCCGGGCCCGCTCTAACATGCCCGGTGACACGTCCACCCCGACCACCCGGCCACTCGAACCCACAGCCTCAGCGAGCAACGGCAGGTTTCGTCCCGTCCCGGTACCCAGGTCCACCACCATGTCACCAGGCTGCAGACCCAACGTCGCGATGGCCTCGTCCGCCAACCGGTAGGCACCCACCGCCTGGTAGGCCAACGTCGCTACATCGTAGAGCGGCGCCATCCGGTCATACAGCCGTCGGACCCCTGCAGCATCCAGAACCGACGGACGGCTCGCTCGTCCACGGCGCCACCACCGGACGATCCCTGCAGTGGCGACCACCGCGACGAGAGGGGTCGCCCGCCGGTTCAGCACCGTCTCCAGCTCGTGATCGGCATCCGGCCCACCCGTCACCGGGGGATCCTCCGTGTCAGCGCGGCGCGGAGTTGCTCCAGGGCAGGAGAGCCAGCCGGCCCCTCTGGGGTCCGGTAGATCCGACAGGACAACTGACAGACAACCCCATCGGCTCACCGCCCTGCGCGAACAGGTCCCCGCCATCTACCAGCACGCTTGGGGACCCGATGAGCACGCTCGCCTCGGTGTCGTCCACGTCCACTCCTTCCGCCGCGGCCGTAGGGCAGCGTCACCCAACGATGGCCGGGTACGCTGCTCATCCTAATCCTCGTTGGAGTGTTGTGATGATGACAACGGATGGATTTGACTCCTGTGCCTCGACCTGCCGCATGCCGAGCAGGCCCGAGACGTGTTGCCGGTCCGCGGGCGGCCGGCGGCAGAGGCCGCCACAGCCAGAGCCCTCGGTGATCCCGCTCGAGGCCGGCCTGGGTGTGTGGGGGCACGTGCAGGTCGGTGCCATTGAGCATTCGTCAAAGCCGGCCACAGGGTCAGCGTTGGTTCTGGTACCCGGGCCGCGTTGCGCTCTCGGGAACGTCGCCCGCGAGGATCGTGTCCAGGGTGCGGGTGAGCAGCTCCAGGTCGCTGGCGCCTGTCACCTTTGCGACGACGGTGCCGTCGCGGTCGATGAAGTAGGTCTCGGGGATCCCGAACACCCCGTAGTCGATCGCCGTGCGGGAGCCGGGATCCACGAGGTGTGGGTAGCCGTGCCCGAGCTCGTCGAGGAAGGCTACGGCTTGTGACGGGTCGTCTTGGTAGACGATCCCCACGAAGGACACACCCGCCCGCTCGTACTGTGCCGCCGCTGCGACGAGGTCGTCGTGCTCCTCACGGCAGGGGACGCACCACGACGCCCAGAAGTTCACGACGACGATGTCGCCGGCCTGGTCTGCGAGGGACCACGACGCCTCTCCGTCCAACCGGATGAGATCGATCGGTGGCGCGGGTTGCCCGATCAGTGGCGAATCGACGAGTGTGGGATCACGGCCGAAGCGCGTGCCGAAGGCGGCGGCGAGGAGCAACGCCGCGATGGCGGCCAGGACGGCTCCACGCCGGATCCACCTGCCACGCGGACGGAGGTCAGCGCTCATCGGACAGCGCTTGTTCTGCCAGGACGAGGAGGTTCTCGACGAGCACACGGTCCTCACGTCGCAGGTCCGGGTCGTCACGCAGGCTCCGGAGCGTCTCGGCTGCAGCCTGCGGGTTCGCCAGACCGGCGAGTTGGATGTTGGCGAGGGTCCACCGCGCCTCGACGTGGTCGGGGGCCCGCCGCAGGCTTTGACGCACCATCTGCTCGGCGAGCTCGACTTCTCCGCTGTCGTGCAGGATCCAGGCGATGCGAGCCATGGCCGTGGGTTCGTCGCGGTGTTCCAGCACCGCCATGTAGTGATCGAGGGCGAGGTCGTACTCACCTTCGGCGAAGTACCGGTCCGCAAGCCGCATTCGCATGCCGGTGACCGACGGGTTCTCGGCGACCACCGCCTCCATCTCCTCGTTGGTGACCTCGGACCGATCCCGGCCCGCGCCCGCCGCCCCGTCGACGTTCCCCGTGATGAGCTCGCCTGGCTCGCGCTCATCGGCAGAGCGCACCAGGAGGACCGTCGCGACGACGATGACGACCACCACCGCGACGATGCCGGTCAGCGTCCGGACGGCACTGCGGCCGTGGCTCATCTCACCGGGATGGGCGTCCTCGTCATCGATTCGTGCCCGTGCACCGATCGCCTTGGCCGCATCGAGTTCGAAGCGGCGGGACAACTCCTCGGCGGTGCGGTGGTCGATCTCCCCCGCCTCGAGTTGTCGACGTGTCTCTGCGAGGTCCCGCAGGGCAGCCTCGAAGTGGGGGTCCAAGCCGGGATCTGCGGATCGGCCGGCGGCGCTCACGAGCGTTCCTCGCCGCCATGGTCTGCATCCGCCGTCGGGGCGGTCATCACCGAGGGCGCTCGCGAACCTCGACTGCGCCGCTGCCGCTGGACGACGACCAGCCCGGCACCCAGCAGGAGGAACACCATGGGGGCGAGCCACAGCACGAGGGTGTTTCCGGAGACCGGCGGGTCCAGCAGCACCCACTCTCCGTAGCGTTCCATGTAGTGGTCGAAGATCTCGGTGTCGCTGCGTCCCTCGGCTATGAACTGGTCGATCTGGTCGCGGATGGCGATGGCGGTGTCGGAGGAGGAGGCGGCGACCGACTCTGCCTGGCACACCGGGCACCGGAGTTGCCCAGCCAGGTCCCATGCCCGATCGCGGGACTCCGCAGAACCGCGAAGGAGACCGGTGACGATGATCCCGGTGAGCAACACGGCGGTCAGCGCGGTTGCGTACCTCCTCGACGTGGAGTTACGCATCCTGCATCACCGTCGCGGGATGTTGCCTGATCGGTGACCCTCGGCGCCTCGCGGCTCTGCCCTGGAGCGCCCACACACCTCCGAGGACGGTGATGCCCCCACCGAGCCACAGCACCCACATGAACGGATGCCGGTAGACGTCGAGGGCGACCTCGTCCGAGGTCATGCCCCGAAGAGCGAGGTACAGGTCGTCCCGCAGCGTCATCCGCACGGCAGGGCCCGCGACGCTCTGCCCCCGGGCGGGGTACGTGGCGATGCGGGGGCGCATCTCCGCGACGGTCCGGCGTCCGTCGAGGAGGGCGATCTCAGCCACCCGGACTGTCCGGTTGGCTTCATCATGTTCGACGATCCCGTCGAAGCGGAAGGTGGTGCCCAGCGCAGCGACCGGTTCTCCGCGGGGGAGGGTGACCGCAGTCTGCGTGCCCAGGTTGGCGCTGAGCACGACGCCGAGGACGAACAGCGCGAAGCCGATGTGGCTGATCTGGCCGCCCCAGTAGCTCCGGTTACGCATCGCGAGACCCCACAACGCCTGCGACCGTCGTCCCGACCGGGCGGCGGTCTGGCGGCGGGCCTCGGCCACGGTGATCGCGGGGACCAGCGTCGCGAGGACCACGGTGAGGACCACCCACGGGTTTCTGGGGCCGGCGATGACGACGACGACCCCGACCGTCAACGCGGTGACGCAGGGCCACTGCAGGCGATCCCACACCACGCCTGGTCGCACTGCGCGGTAGGGGAGGACCGAACCGACCGCCATCACGACAAGAAGCGCCAGCCCGATCGGCCCGGCGAACCGGTCGAAGAACGGCCGTCCGACCGACACCTGTGCGCCCGTCGCTGCCTCCAGGATCAGGGGATAGGTGGTGCCGAGCAGCACCACGACGGTCAGGACGGACAGGAGGAGGTTGTTGACCAGGAACGCCCCCTCACGGCTCATGATCCGTTCGATCCGTGGAGGGGAGGCGATGAGGTGGACCCGCGTGGCGAACACACCCAAGGCGCCGATCACCACGAACACGAAGAAGCCGAGGAGGACAGGGCCCACCGCGGACTGGGTGAAGCTGTGGACGGAGGCGACGACTCCGGAGCGGGTGAGGAAGGTGCCCAGGATGGTCAGGCTGAACGTGGCGATCACGAGCAGCAGGTTCCATGCGCTCAGCGCCCCTCGTCGCACCTGTGCGAGGCTGGAGTGCACGAACGCCGTGCCGACCAACCACGGCAGCAGCGAGGCGTTCTCGACCGGGTCCCACGCCCAGTAGCCGCCCCATCCGAGCACCTCGTAGGACCACAGCGCACCCACGGCGATGCCGGCGGTCAGGAAGGTCCATGCGACCAAGGACCACCGTCGAGTGCGGTGCAGCCACCCGGGTCCGGGGTCGCCGACCATGAGGGCCCCTACCCCGAGCCCGAACGGGATGGTGAAGCCGACGTAGCCCAGGTAGAGCAGCGGCGGGTGCACCGCCATGAGCAGGTGGTCGAGCAACAACGGGTTGGGGCCGGGACCATCCGCAGGCGGGTTCGCGAGGGTGCCGAAGGGGTTGGCTACCGTGAGCACCAGGCCGAAGAAGAAGAGGGCGACCACGCCGATCACCGCGGTCGCTGCCATCCCCAACCGGTCGGACTCGTCAAGCCGTCGGACGAACAGGAACGTGAACGCGGCCAACACCAGACACCACAGGACGATGCTGCCCTCCAGGGCGGCCCAGGCCGTGGCGATGCTGAACAGCAGCGGCGTGGACCGTGCGTGGTTCTCCGCGACGTAGGCCACGGAGAAGTCGTCGGTCACCAACGCCACCTCGAGGGCACCCATCGCACAGACGGCCGCCAACAACAGGACGCCGGCCACCACTCGAACGCGCACGCCGATGGCAGATCCCCGGGCAGCCATGGCGCCGAGAACCACGAGTGTTGCTGCTGCAACGGCGCCGACGCCGACTGCCGCCGTGCCCACGAGGCCGATCATGGGAGTCCCTCGGCCCCCGGCTGGGTCGGTGGGTAGTACTCCTCGTCGTGTTTGATCAGCATGGTGTCCGAGGTGAACGTCTCGCCGGTCCACGCACCTTCGACGACCACCTCGATCCCCTCCCGGAACAGCTGCGGCGGCGCCCCGCCGTGCACCACGGTGATCTCCGTCTCGGCATCAGCGACGGTGAAGCGGACCGAATCGCCCGCCGGCGAGACGGAACCGGGCGCCACGATGCCGGCCAACCGGAACCGACGGCCGTCATCGAACTCCGCACGCTGAGCGACCGCTTCCGAAGGCGTCAAGTAGTAGGTCAGGCTCTCCCCGAGCCCGCCGAACACGAGCGCGCCGAGGAGCACGATGACGATCCCGCTCAGCGGGAAGATGACCCATCGACCGCTCATCGGTCGGCTCCCGTGGTGTCCTTGGCACGGGAGATCCGTCGACGAAGACTCCACAGGTACCCGCCGATGCCTACGACGGTGACGCCGTAGCCCAGCGCGATCCAACCGAGGTCAGGCACCCGTGGCCCTCCCCATGCCCCCGGTCGTCCCCGCCACGGGCAGAACCGCATCTCCGGCGACTGGGGCGTCGTCGGCGACGAAGGGCCGATCGGCGTCGCCTTCGAGGACGGCGAGGTGTATCCGCGTGCGCACCAAGACGATGTAGAGCAAGGTGAAGGCGGCCAGGCTTGCGAAGAGTGCGGCCAACATCGTGGGGGCCATGCTGGCGGCGGACGGCCTCAGAACGGTGGCTGGCTGGTGGAGGGTCCGCCACCACACCACCGAGAGGTGGACGATGGGGACTTGCACGAACGCGACGATCCCGAGGATGGCTGATCGCTTGGCCCGGCTGGTCGGGTGTGGGGTGCCCCGCCGTAGCCCGAGGTAGCCGAGGTAGACCAAGAGCAGCAGCGCGGTCGTCACCAGCCGTGGGTCCCACGTCCACCACACCCCCCATACCGGTTTGCCCCAAATCGATCCCAGGACGAGCGCCAGCCCTGTGAAGAGGGTGCCCACCTCGGCTGAGGACGCCGCAAGGCGGTCCCACCGGTCATGTCTGGTGCGGAGCCACGCCACGCTGCCGACGAGGGTGACGGCGAACGCCAGGTAGGCCAACCAGGCGGCAGGGACGTGGACGTACAACAACCTCTGAAGATCGCCTTGGAGCCGGTCCGGTGGCGCGGTGAACGCCAGGACCAGGGCCGCGAGGACCGAGCCGGCGGCCAGGCAGCTCCAGATCGTCGTCCGCTGCGCGTAGCGCTCGAGGGTCGGTTCTGCGGTCGGTCGGGCGATCACTCAGAGCTCTCCTCGAGGAGGCCCGCGGCGACGGAGCCGCAGAGCAGGCTCAGGCTGGCCATCGCCGTGGCAAGGAAGAGCCAGGGGGCGGTCGAGCCGCCGTAGGTGGCGGCCTCTCGCATCTGGACAGCGGCAAGGACAAGTGGGACGGCCAGTGGGGTGGTGACGAGGGGCACGAAGGTCGATCCGACTCGGTGGTGGTCCGCCAGGTCGGATGCGAGCGTGCCGAGCGCGGCCAATCCCACCGCACCCACCGCCCCCACGAGCACCGTTTCGGGGACGGCGATGAGGTCGATGTCGTACAGGACGACGGCGATCGGTGCCATGATGACCTGCAGGACGGTGAGCATGAGCCCCGTGGTGGCAGTCCGAGCCAGGTATCCGGTCAGCGCATCGATCCCGAGGAGGCGCAGCAGGTCGCGGTGGGCGGGGTGTGCGGCGATCGATGTCCGTGCGGTCACCATGGCCCCGAGGATCATCACGACCGCCCAGTAGACACCGGGGCCGATCCGTCGCAGGAGGGGTGTGTCGGCTCCGACGGCCATCGCCACGACGATCATGCTCGCTGCTGCGAACGGCACGGTCATCCACACCGCCTGGCCTGCGCGGCGCTCCGCCTTGACCTCCGCGCGCACCAGCACGCCGACGCGTCCGAGTCGCGAACGGCCAGCGGTGACCGAGAACGCGTCGCTCATCCCAGCGCCTGCAACCGGCCATGGCTCAGATGTGCCCTGTGGATCACCGTCTCGAGTCGGTCGGTCTCATGACTGACCATCACCACCGTTCCACGGTCATCGATGACCTCTCTGATCACATCGTCGACCAGCCGTCGTGCGCTCTCGTCGAGGGAGGCGTGCGGCTCGTCGAGCAGGAGCAAGCTCGGACGTGTCAGGCGCACCCGGGCGAGCTCCGCCCGGCGGATCATCCCCGCGGAGCAGGTCACGGACCGGCGCGCTGCGGCGGCACCGAGACCGACTTCGTCGAGAACCTCGAGTGCGGTGCACTGCTCGACGCCGCGCAGCTGGGCGACCAGGGCCATGTTCTCGGCCAACGTCAAGTCGGGGTGCAAGGCGGCCTCGTGGCCCACGAGCGCAATCCTCGGCCGGACGGTCGCGATGCCACGACCGAGGCGATGCCCGAAGAGGGAAGCCTCGCCGCGTGTGGGGACGAGGAGCGTTGCGAGCAACCGGAGCAGGGTGGTCTTGCCACTGCCGGTGGGGCCGCTGATCCCGAGGCTCTCACCGGACCTCAGCTGGAGGTCGAGGCCACGCAAGACCGGCTGTCCACCGAGGTGGACGTCCACACCGCGGAGATCCACGACGGGAAGCTCCCGGCACGACACGGCGGGGGACGCCATCACACTCGGTCGAGACGTGGGCATCGGGTGGCGAGGATTGTCCTACTTCAAGGGCGTAGTACGTCGTGCGCATAGTAGCGTCGTGTCATGCCTCCGCCATGTCGCACTCCATGGGGCCGGCCCAGGACGTCGAACTCGTGCAGCGCACCTCCTGCACCGATCGGCCTGCACAGGAGCGGGCGCGGCCGATGACGGAACTCGTCACGACGGGTGCGCTGGCCTTCGTCGCCGGCGTGATCTCCTTCACCTCACCGTGTGCCCTGCCCCTGGTGCCCGGGTACGTCGCATTCGTGTCCGGCCTGGAGGAGTCGGCGACGCACAAGCGGCGAGGTGTGTGGCTCGGCGCGTCGCTCTTCGTGGTCGGCTTCGGGACGACGTTCACGGTGATGGGGGTGGCCGCGTTCTCGTTGGGACGCATTCTCGCGTTCAACGCCGACATCGTGGACCGGGTGGCCGGGGCGGTGATCATCGGGATGGGGTTCCTCATGCTCGGGGTCATCCGCATTCCTGTGTTGGACAGGGAGGTGCGGTGGCGCCTGGACACGATCCGGCGCGGGCCTTCCGGCGCATTGCCGCTCGGCGCGGCCTTCGCGCTGGGGTGGACACCATGTGTGGGACCGGTGCTGGCAGGCATCCTCGCCACTGCAGCGACGCAGGCGACCGTGAGCAGGGGTGCGCTGCTGCTCGCGCTCTACGCCGCGGGCCTGGGCCTCCCGTTCCTGCTCCTCGCCAGATCGGTGACACGCGGCCGCATGCGCCTGGGTTGGTTGCGACGCCACGGCAGGCACATCGAGGTCGCCGGCGGCGTGCTGCTCGTCGCGATGGGCATCGCCATCGCCACAGGCGGGTGGACGGTGCTGATGAGCCGAATGCTCGTCTGGTACGCACAATTGGGGTGGCCGCCGTTGTGACCGACAGGCGCCGGAGTTCGTCACGGCAGGCGAGTTCGCCGATCAGGAGGTACCAGTGGTTGACGCATCATCGTTGTTCCTGCACGTTCTGGCCGCCATCGGGATCGTCGGTGGTGGGATCGTCCAGGTCCTCGCCGGCGTGCGGGTACGCGCAGCGGACACCGGTCGGGACATCGCGATGTGGGCACGGTTCACGCGCAGCGCCGGGGTGCTGATCGTCGGGTCCGCCGTGGTCTCGCTGATGACGGGGGGGCATCTTGCCGGCGCCGTGTGGGGTGGCGACGCGGGTGGCTTCGCCAACCCGTTCATCACCCTGGGACTGGCGGGTCTCCTGGTGCTGGCACCCGTCGGTCCGATGGTCGGCGGGACGCGGTTGCGTCGGCTGGCCGACGAGGCCGACGCGGTCGGTGACGGGACCGCGCCGCCGGCGCTGCGTGCTCGGTCCTCCGCGGCCACGCTGTGGGGTCCGGTCCACTCCCTGGTAGGGGTCGGCATCGGGCTGGTTGCACTCATGGTCTACAAGCCGAGCTGGTTCACCGGCGTGCTGGTGCTCCTGGTCACCTTCGTGGCCGGGTGGATCGTCGGGGCCGCGCTGGCATCGCGCGCGTCGCCCCGCAGTTGATCACGACGGCCGTCTCTGTGTCCGCGGCTACTTCGTGCAGCGCTACGGCGACTGGATCCTGCTGTCGCCTGAAGCCAGTGGCCTCGGGTGGCTCGTCTGGGGTCTGCCGGTCCTGGCCGTCCTGGGCGGCGCTGGCGTCGCCATGGCGCACACGGGGCGGCGTCCCACCGCGGTGTCGGCGGCGGACGTCGACCACGCCGCCAACCTGGCGGCCTTGTACGTTGAGGGACGGGTCGCGCTGCCCCAGACCCGCCGGGGAGCGGCTCGAAGCGGCGCTCGCGCACGCCACCGCGATCGCCGACGAGGACGCGGCCGCCGAGACGCACCGAGCCGCCCTGACACGGGCCGCCGCCGCGGTGGCCGCACAGCGTCGCGAGGCGCCGACCACGACCCCCGCCCGGCGGCGTGCGACGCAGGCGGCGACCGCCGCGGGGCCGATCGTCGGTCGGTCGACCGCCCACCGCCAGGGGCTGGCGTGGGCCGGTGTGACCGCCACCTTCGTCCTCGTCCTGGCCGGCCTGCTGCTCCTGAACGTCGCACCCCGTGGGACCAGTGATCTCCCCACGGGAAACCTCCCCGCAGCCGACGCCGTAGGATCCGCCGCCACCGCCGAGCTCGACGCCCTGCGCGCCACCGTCCAACGGGACGCCCAGGACGTCCCCGCGCGAACTGGAGCTCGCCGGGCGCCTGCTGCGGGCCGGCGACTTCGACGGCGCCCGTGCCCCCGCCGAAGCCGTGTTGGCCCAGCAGCCGGACCAGCCCGACGGGCTGCTACTGCTCGGCCTGGCCCTCGCGACCGACGGCTCACCGGTTGCGCCGCAGACCCTGCAGCGCTTTCTCGACGCCGCCCCGGCAGGCCACCCCGGCATCCCGCTGGCCCGCTCGCTGCTGGACCCGCAACGGTGACCCGCCACCGCCGACAACTCGCGGTCTTGGCCCTGTCGGTCATCGCCGCCAGCGCCTGCGGCCCGACCGGCGACGTCACCGCCTGGGGCGGCGTGACCACCCAGCGAATCCCCGCCGACACCATCGATGTAGGCCTGACCGACTTCGCCATCGCCACGTCCGCTGTCCGGCTTGTCGAAGGTACCGTAACGCTCGACGTCACCAACGCAGGCGCGACCGCCCACGACTTGCGGATCGCCGGGGCCACCACCGACGTCCGCACGTCGGTCCTGCAGCCAGGGGACATCACCACCATAACCGTCGAGACCTCCGGCGAGGACACCCTCACGTTGTGGTGCACGCTGCCAGGTCACCGCCAGCAGGGCATGGAGACGACGATGTCGGTCGGAAGCTGACCTGCGTCCTCGGGCTGGCTCCTGTGGCCTCGTCGTCGCGTTGCGCACGAGCATCTCGACCTGCGCGTCAGCACGGCGACGTCCGGCACGGGCGGGGTGCGACGCCGACACGTCGGCGCCACCGGTATGAGCGAGAGGAGTCCACCGTAAGGGGACCCCGCCCCTCGTCCCCGCACTGGCGCGCCGCCGGCCTCCGATCGGTCAGCACCACCGCCGGCACCCAACGAGCTGCTCCAAGCAGTCCACCGGCAACGGCAACGTCGTGTCGGTCGTCAGGCCGAGGACACTGATCGCGTCGAAGGGCCATCGCACAGTCCTGGCGCCTCCAAGCGTGCCCCTCCTCGCTGCGGGTACGGGTCAGGCGCAGCACCCACCTTGGCCGTCCGCGCAGCGGCGTGCGGAATCCTCGGACCGGCGCGCCGTCCCGGCTGTACGACCGCCTTCAAACTTGCAGGTGGGCGGGCCGTGACCCGCGAGGACGGCGACGGGGGGTAGCGCGCGGCCGTCGAAGCCAAGCTGGAGGCGGCGGTCGTCTCGCACATCGGTGGGTGCACCGCGCGGCCGATGGCCATCTTGGGCGACTCGGCGGTGGCAGGGTCCTGGCGGACGGTGGATAGCGGTGCGTGGCGGCATCGACCAGCGCGCCCCCGTTGGCGATGACGAGGACCTCGGCGAGCTCGTGGGCCAGGACGACGGTCGCCAGGTCGGGGACGCCGGTGGCTGCCAGGTCAGGAGCGCGAGCAGGATCGCCGGACAGGGTGAGGTTCTGCAGTGGCGGTGCGCCGGCACGTCCGTCGCTGGTGGCGTCGTGGGTTGCGCAGCCGATCACAGCGGGAAGCGCACGGTCATGGCAGACGTGCTGCTCCTCGCGTTGCTGCCCGCCGCGGGCAACATAGCCGGTGGCCTGACCGCTGAACTGGCTCCGCCGTCGGACCGGTGGCGCAACCGTGCGCTGCACGCCGCGGCCGGCGTGGTGGTTGCGGTGGTGGCCATCGAGATCATGCCGCGCGCGGTCGACGTGCTGTCCGGCTGGGTGATCGCCGCCGCGTTCCTCGTCGGCGGCGGGCTATACCTGCTGGCCCAGCGGGCCATCGAGGTGCGCAGCGAAGGTGGCGGCCGGATGTGGATGATCTACCTGGCCGTCGCGACCGACCTGTTCGGCGACGGGCTGCTGATCGGCGCGGGCGCCTCGGTCGGCGGTGGACTCGGGTTCGTGCTAGCCGTCGGACTGGTCCTCGCCGACGGGCCCGAGGGGGGCAGCGGCCACGATGACCTTCCGAGGCAATGGCGTGCCGCGGTCACGACGGCTGCTGCTGTCACTCGCCACAGTCGTCCCGGTCCTGCTCGGTGCGGTGGTGTCCCTACCTGACCTTGAGAGGCCGGCCGGAGAGCTGGCAGTCTGACCGCGCTGGTGGGCACCGCCGGGCTGTTCGTCGTCGCCGCCTTAGAGGACATGATCGCCGAAGCCCACGAGACCGAGGACACCCAGGCCTCCACCGCGGCGCTGCTGCTCGGCTTCGCGACTTCACGGTCGTCTCCACGACGCTGGGCTGATCCTGGTTCGGTCCCGACAGCCAGGTACACTACGGCTCCGAGGATGTCGGTGTAGGTCTGCTCACCGACACCGCCGGTGCCCGCGGCGCCAGGTTCCGGTGTCTGCGGACCTTGCTGAACTGGCGCATGAACGCGTCCAGCGTCGGGTCGTGAAGGCCGTGGAGCCGCAGCTGGTACGTCCAGGCCGTGGCGACGACCGGCGCGCCCGGCTGTTCCTCGACGTCGGCGCCCGATCCGTGCGGGGTCGTAGGCGACCCACGCCGCGCCGTGCTCCATGGAGTGGACGACGTGTTCGGCGCGAGCATCGGCGCGCAGCTGCGCCGCAACGTCGTGGAGCGCACCGACGGGTCTCAGCCACCGTCGTCGGACGCGTCGCGCCACGCGTCGATCCCAGACCACAGGAGGTAGGGGACCATGGCCAGCGCGGCGACGGCGTCCGACCACGACCAGTCGAAGAGCTGGTACAGCCCGAGGCCGGCCAGCACCGTGACCGCCAGGTACGTCGAAGCGATGGTCTCGCGTGAGTCGGCGACGAGCGCGTCGCTGCCCAGTTCCTTGCCGGTGCGCCGCTTGGCGAGGGCCAGCGGCGGCATCACCACGACGGTGGCCGCCGCCATGCCCATGCCGAGGATGCTGAACTCCGGCGCCACTCCTTGGACGAGCTTGGAGATCGCCTCGTAGCTGACGTAGGCGGCCAGGACGAAGAAGGACGCGCCCACGACGCGCAGCGCCCGCTGCTCCACGCGTTCCGACGCGTCCTCATCGCGGCGTTCCCGCCGCAGCCGCCACAGCAGCGTCCCCGCTGCGGTGACCTCGATCACACTTTCGAAGCCGTAGCCCAGCAGCGTCGTGCTGCCAGAGGCGAGCCCGGCGATGGTCGCGACGATGCCTTCCACGACGTCCCAGGTGACGCTGAAGGTCTCCAACCGCTCCCCGCGCCGGAGCAGGCCGTCACGTGATGTCACACCCCGTCCGGATGTCGATGCGTGCTCGTCAGGCACGGGTGAGCCTCCAAGGCAACGTGTCCATCGCCGGGTGGTTGCGCTGGTAGGTGGTCGTCTCATCACTGATTTGCGATGACATCGCTGTAGACTATGCTCCAGATGGTGAGGGGCGAAACCGCGTGGGAGGTAAGGGATGGCAGAGGTGGTGTCGGCGGTGGACGTGGCCACGGCGGCGAAGCTGTTCCGCGGGTTCGCGGATCCGACGCGCTTGGGGATCCTGCTGGCCCTGCTCGACGAGGGGGAGCTGCGGGTGAAGGACCTCGTGGAGCGGCTCGGGTGCTCCCAGGCCAACGTGTCGGCGCACCTGTCGTGCTTGAAAGAGTGCGCGTTGGTGGTCGACAGACCCGAGGGGCGGGCCGTGCACTACCGGATCGCCCAGGAGGAGGTCGTGGAGCTGCTACTCGCCGCTGAGGTGCTCCTGGCGGCGACCGGTTCGCAGATCGCCCTGTGCGACAACTACATCCGGCCGGACGGGTCGCGGTGACCGACGCGGCGCAGGTGACGCGGCAGGACCAGCCGTCGGTGGAGCGGCTGTGGCACTCCCGTCCGGTCCGGTGGTCGGCCAGTGCTGGCGTGCTGCTTGCGGTGGGCTTCGTCGCCGGGTTGGCCGGGGTGCCGATGCCCCTGGTGACCGGGGTCTACGTCGTCGCAACCGTGGTCGGCGCCCGCTTCTTCGCCGCCGAGGCGGTGGAGGAGCTGTGGGAGGACCGCGAGATCGGCATCGAGTTGCTGATGACGGTCGCCACGGTGGTCGCGGGGCTGCTGGGCGAGTGGGGCGAGGCGGCGTCGCTTGCGTTCCTGTACTCGATCTCCGAGGCGCTGGAGGAGTTCACCGAGGACCGCACGCGGGCGGCCATCAACAAGTTGCTGGACCTCGCGCCGAGGCGTGTGACGCGTCTGCGCGACGACGGCACCGAGGAGGAGGTCGACGTCGACGCGATCGCCGCCGGCGACCGGTTCGTCGTGCGCCCGGGGCAGAACGTGGCGACCGACGGTGCGATCGAGCAGGGCCGGACCGCGATCGACGAGTCAGCGGTGACCGGTGAGTCGGTACCGGTGGAGAAGCAGCCCGGTGACCGCGTGTTCGCGGGCACCTCCAACGCCCAGGGGGCACTGGTGGTCCAGGCCACCGCCACCGCGTCGGACAACACGCTGGCGAAGGTCGTCGAGCTGGTCAGCGACGCGCAGGAACGCAAGGGCCGCGGCGAACAATTCATGCAGCGATTCGCCAGGATCTACTCGCCGGCGGTCCTGGCCGCCGGTGCCCTCGTGGCGCTCGTCGGTGGCATCGTGTCGGGCGACTGGGGCGTGTGGGTGCTGCGGTCGGCCACGGTGCTGGTCGCGGCCGCACCGTGCGCGCTGGTGATCTCCATCCCCGTCACCTACGTCGCGGCGATCGGCAGCGCCAGCCGCAAGGGCGTGCTGATCAAGGGCGGCATCTACCTCGAAGAGCTGGGCCGGCTGCGCGCGGTGGCGATGGACAAGACCGGCACGCTCACCCGCGGCGCACCGGAGGTCGTCGACGTCCGACCCACCGGCGAGCACAACCGCGATGACGTCCTCGTGCGTGCTGCGGCGGTGGAGCGGCGCTCCGAACACCCGCTGGCGCGTGCGGTCCTGGCCACCGCCGACGACCACCAACTCGCGGTCCCGG
The DNA here is from genome assembly GCF_964222135.1 of Euzebya sp. NCBI lineage: Bacteria > Bacillati > Actinomycetota > Nitriliruptoria > Euzebyales > Euzebyaceae > Euzebya > Euzebya sp. The sequence continues at coordinate 13,888 of NZ_CAXQBR010000050.1, read as the reverse complement.
AGGCCACGGCGTTCGAGGCGGTCACCGGTGGCGGCGCGCGGGCGACGCTGGACGGCACGGTCCATCGCATCGGCTCACCTGCGTTCATAGAGGGTGAGGGACATGACGTCAGCGCTATACGGGCCGACATCGAGGATCTGGAAGCGCAGGGGCGGACCGTCGTGGTGCTGGCCGACGACCACGGCGTCCTCGGGGTCCTCGCGATCGCGGACACGGTGCGCCAGCAGTCCGCCCGCACCGTCGAGGACCTGCACCGCCTGGGGATCGAGCACGTCGTGATGCTTACCGGTGACAACCCGCGCACCGCCCGGTTCATCGCTGAGCAGGTCGGCATCGACGAGGTCGGAGCGGCCCTCTCCCCCGACGACAAGGCAGAGTACGTCCAGCAGCTCGGCGGTCGCTTCGGCCACGTCGCCATGGTCGGTGACGGCATCAACGACGCCCCGCCGCTGGCCACCGCATCGGTGGGCATCGCGATGGGCACCGCCGGCAGCGACATCGCGATCGAGACCGCCGACGTCGCCCTGATGGCCGACGACCTCGGCAAGCTCACCGACGCGATCCGGATCGGGCGGCGGACCCGCCGCGTCGTCCGCCAGAACCTCGTGCTGTCCTTCGTCATCCTCGGCGTGCTGGTCCCAGGTGCGCTGCTCGGGTTGATCGGGTTGCCGCTGGCCGTGCTCGCTCACGAGCTGTCCGAGCTGGTCGTGATCGTCAACGGCACCCGGTTGGCCCGAACGTGAAGACGTCGCAGCACCGCGGGCTCCTCGCCGTCGCGGTCACCGCGGTGGCCATCGACGCCGCCACCAAGCTGGCCGCCGTGGGATGGCTCAGCGGACCGGTCGATCTCGGGCTCCTCCGTCTGCGAGTCGCCTCCAGCACCGGGATGGCGTTCAGCCTGGGCGCGGACAGCCACGGGTTCTCATCCTTTCCCTCACCGGCATGGCGGTCCTCGCCCTGGCCGTCACTGCCTGGCCTGGCCACCTCGGCGGCCGCCTTCCAGCCAGGCTCATCGTCGGCGGTGGCCTGGCCAACCTGCTCGACCGTGCGAGCGGCGGCGGCGTCGTGGACCTCTTCGACCTGGGCTGGTTCCCGGTGTTCAACGTCGCCGACGTCTTCATCACCGCAGGCGTCGCCCTGCTACTGCTCACCGCGGCCGCAGACGACCGGACCGACGTATATGCCACTCCGCGGACGGTGACGGACGACTCCGTCAACCCGCAGCGCTGAGCCAGGAGACAATCAGATGCCCGAGTTGCCACATAACCGTGGACCTGACAGCACGCTGGCGTTCCTCCACGACGGGTACGCGTTCATATCCAACCGCTGTCGCCACTACCGCTCGGACGTGTTCCAGACCCGGCTGCTCCTCCAGCCGGTGATCTGCATGCGCGGCGCGGCGGCGGCCGAGATGTTCTACAGCGACCGGTTCGAGCGTCGCGGTGCATCACCGGCGATCGCCCTGAGGACCCTCTTCGGACAGGGCGGGGTCCAGGGTCTCGACGACGCGGCACACCACCACCGCAAGCACATGCTGATGTCGCTGATGACACCGGCGGCGATCGACGACTTGGCCGACCGGTTCGCGGCACGCTGGCGAACGGCGATCGGCCGCTGGTCGGCGCGTGAGGAGGTCGTGCTGTACGACGAGGTGGCACGGCTGCTGTGCGAGACGGTGTGCGCATGGACGGGCGTATCCCTAGCTGATGACGAGGTGGCGCAGCGGACCGACGACCTCGTCGCGCTGTTCCACCCTCTCGGGTTCCCGCACGTCCCCTACCTGTCCGCCCGCCGCGCCCGTCGCCGCACAGACGCGTGGATCGGTGAGCTCGTCGAGCAGACCCGCCGGGGGACGCTGCAACCACCGGACGGCAGCGCACTGCAGGTCGTGGCCACGCACCGCGACCCCTCAGGACGTCTGCTGCCCGCCCAGGTCGCGGCGGTGGAGGTCATCAACGTCTTGCGTCCGACCGTGGCGATCACCCACTTCATCGCCTTCGCCGCCCTGGCGCTGCACGAGCACCCCGAGTGGCGCGACCGGTTCGCAGACGGATCGGACGAGGAGGTGGAGTGGTTCGTGCACGAGGTCCGCCGCACCTCCCCGTTCCTTCCGGCCGCCGCCGCACGGGTCCGCCACGACTTCGACTGGCACGGCGCCCGGTTCCCTCGTGGTCGCCGGGTCCTACTCGACCTGTACGGCACCAACCGGCATCCCGACCTGTGGGAGCAGGCCGACCGGTTCCGCCCGGAACGGTTCGCCACGTGGGATGGTAACCCCTTCACCCTCATCCCGCAGGGCGGCGGTGACCATCACACCGGTCACCGTTGTGCCGGAGAGTGGATCACCATCCGGCTCATGCAGACCGCCGTCGCCGTGCTTACCCGCGAGATGACGTACACGGTCCCCCACCAGAACCTCCACGTCAGCCTGTCACACATGCCCGCGCGTCCGCACAGCGGCGTTGTCATCCGTGACGTGCGAAGCCCGGCGGTGCGGCGCTGATGCGGATGAACAAGGCCGAGACCGTGCTCATCAACAGTGCCCCCCGCTGGTGGCTGCAGCGCGCCGTGGAGACTCCGTTGCTGCTGCGGCTCGGCGGTCGGCTGGCCGGCGGCACGGCACTGGAGATCGGCTGCGGACGAGGCGCGGGCATCGAGCTCATCCTTGACCGGTTCGGTGCCGACCGCGTCATCGGCATCGACCTCGACGACGCCATGGTCACGCGCGCTCGCCGCCGCCACGCCCACCGACCCGAGGTGGAGGTCCACGTCGGGGACGCCGCGTCCATCGATGTGGCCGACGCCAGCGTCGATGCGGTGTTCGACTTCGCCATCGTCCACCACGTCCCCGACTGGCGGGCCGCCGTCGCAGAGATCCGCAGGGTCCTGCGGCCAGGCGGCCGCTTCTACTACAGCGAGGTCACCAAGCACGCGCTGGACCGGCCGACCTACCGGCTGCTGTTCGACCACCCCGACCACGACCGCTTCACCGCCGACGACTTCGTCGGCGTTCTCCAGGACCACGACCTGCACGTCGGTGATCGACACCGGACGATGCTCGCGGGAGACTACGCCCTCGGCGTCGCCGAGCGGATGCCACGGGGCTCTGCCTGAACCGCTGTCTACACCAAGAACCACGCCCCCGGTGCTCGGCACGTTTCTCGAGACTGACGTCCGCACGTACGTGCGCGGGCCACGCGGGCCGGCGCTGTGGTTCTGCTCCCTTGACATCCCCCACCTGGTCGGCATCGCCCTGCCGCGGCTGATCGGCCAGCCCTACACCTGGTCGCGGATGCGCATCACCAAACGCGACGATGCGGTGGCCTACCGGTGTCGACGCCGGTTCCCGGGGCCGCGGGGACCAGCGATGTGGTGTCCGCATCGGGGAGCGGAGGGGTCTGGATGCGGTCGACCGGTGGCTGGTGAACCGTTGGGGGGCCCACTCCCTCGTCGCCGGGCGGCTGGTCTACACCCCGGTGGTGCACCAGCGGTGGCGCCTGTGCGAGGTCGAGGTCATCCGTGCCCAGGACGGCCTGTCAGCTGCCGCAGGCCTCCTACCCGGCCCGACCCGATCGGCGCACACGTCATCCGCCGGCTGGCCCGAGAGCTGCGCGAACGTGGGCAGGTGCTGGGACCTGACCGGCAATCCTCGACCCCGGTGCACCACCCCGACGCCTGAGCGGACGGGCGGGCTGGCCCTGCGTGCAGCTGTTCACCGACGCCGATCCGTGGACGGGATCAGGCGGGTCGCGGCACGCCGAAGCTGACCTCCCCGACGGCACGGGTGTGCTGGCCCGTTCGACGGCGTCCATGGCGACGTCGACGGCCAGGAACGGATCGTCCACGACGACCCTAGCGTCGCCGGCGACTTCGCTGAGACGGGGGGCATGACGCGGCGCGATGTTGAGGTTGTCCACGACCACCGACACTCCGCCGGGTCACCGCAGCACCGATGGTGGCGTTGCGCATGGTCCGCATGATCGTCATGAAGGCGCGGGGGACCGCGTCCCAGCGGGCATCCGACGGGAGGGGATGGCCGAACATGGACCTGACGTCGTCGTTGGAGAACCGCAACCGCCTCGACGGGTCAGCAACCACCCACGCCCGCGCCGCGGTCGTCTTGCCCGAGGCTGGCAGGCCGACGAGGACCAGCACGACCGGACGAGGGTCAGCCTCGCAGGGGTGCGGTGCAGCAGGAACGCCGGTGGACACGTCGTGGGACATGACGAGAGCGCAGACCGGGTCGGTCGACAGGTGGACGCGATCACGCGTCCAAGGGTCCTTGCCCCAGGGTCCGTGGACAGACGCGATGAACCCTTCTTCGCGATGCCGCGGCTGCGTGTACCCCGGGAGCGGCCAACATGCAGCTGACTGATCCCTACCCGGACCGGGACGGGGTCTGGTGGACGGCCGTACAGGATGCATCACCGAAGAGCTGCATCGTGTACGGCCGTGACGGTCCCGTACCCGCTCTCCGCCGGGCGCAATCCACGCTCCTACTCGTCGCCATCGTGGATGGGCTGGCGCCCACGAGGCTCGTTCGAAGCGGACGTGACCAATCGAATCCCCTGTCGGGTCGGGCGTGTGACGCCACCTTGGTGTACGGGCGTCATGGCGTGGGCACGGTGGCCGAGAGGAGCGCCCCGTTCATGCCGGCAGGGACAAGGCCCGTCGAACAGGGCGCTCCTTGCACGTCGTCCTTCCTCGACGGGAGGGCAGGCAACCGGGATCATCGACCGTTTGTTGGCGTCCTCGTCAGAGCTCCGAAGTCTGTTCTGTGAACGAGGACGCGCCGTCGGGGAAAGGTCCAGGGGCGACATCCCATGTGATTGCAGGGCACGGTCAGGGTCGGGTGAGCCCGCGTGGCTGCATCTTGCGTCTCTGCCCGTGGAGCGCCTCGCGCTCGGTGAAGGGCGAGCGGAGGCGGTGACGTTCGAGTGCCGCGGCGGCGGTGGCGGCGTCAGCGCGTTGTGCGTCTGACGTTGGTGTCGCCCCGAGCGGGGTGTCGGCTGTGATGGCGTACCTGTCGCGGTAGGCGGCGATGGTGATGAGCTCGCTGGTCCATGGGGCTCGCTGCGCGGCCCAGGGCGGCAACGCGCCGAGGTGACGGAGCCATGACGCGCCGCTCGAGGCGGCCTCCTGGAGAACGGCTTTCGCGCGCTGGAGGATGAGTTGTTCGCGCTCGTCCAGGGCGACGCGCGTCGCGTCGGACATGGGCCCGTCGGCTTTCGGGATGAGTCCGGCGACCATGTGCGAGGGCCGCTGCCGGGTCCTGGACGCTCTCGTCGTGGCGGCGGTCACGCGGTGGTGGAGGACGGCAGCGATGTCGTCAGCGTCGTCGAGGTCGCGGTCGGCGACGAGGCCGGGCATGAGTCTTTCGGGTGTGAGGTGGTGGGCGTCGGCGCGCCGTAGGGCGGCGGTGAGCGCGCTGAACGCGTCGGAGGTGAGGACCTGCTCGGCCTGCTCGGTGGTGAGGCCGCAGGTGTGGATCAGGGTGGTCCAGCGGGGTCGTTGTGCGGCTGCGGCAATGGTCTCGTACTCCGCGGCGAGCTGAGCGACGCTGCCCAAGCGGTCCTGCTCGGTCCGTGTGGTGGCGTGAGCGGACTGTTCGGCACCGGAGCGGCTGATGGCGGCGACGAGTACGTCCCGTGCCGAGAGCGGCTCGTTCTCGACCTGGTGGAGCTCCGCATCGGGGGTGTCGGTGCAGGTGTAGGCGTGGTTGACCTGTCGACCGCGGGTTAGAGCCACATAGACGGTGTTGCGGGTCATGCCGGGCGTGATGAGGGCGTGGGCGGTGTCGACGGTGGCTCCTTGGGCGCGGTGGGCGGTGACGGCGTAGCCCAGCTCGACGTGGTCGGCGACGTATCCGGCGGGCAGCTGCACCGTCCCCGCCCCCGGCGCTCGGACGGTCAGGCTCCCGTCGGGGTGGACGGCGTCCACGGTCCACCGGTCACCGTTGCGGACCCAGCGGCCGGACGTCGTCGTGAGTTGCCGGCGGTTCCGCCGCGTGACGATGAGGTCGCCGATGCCGGCGGCGGTGCCGTCCCGCAACGGTGCGCTGGTGGTGAGGTCGACGGCGCCGGCGGCGGCACGATCGGTTTGGGCGCGGGTGTTGAGGGCGGTGACCTGGTCGCGGGTGGGGGCGATCAGCAGGCTGGTCCTGCCTGCGGTGAGGTCGGTCTGCCATGCGGTGTAGGCGGCGTCCAGCATCGTGTCGGTGTCGCCGCCATGGAGCCGGCCGTGCTGGCTGTAGTCGTCGAGGACGGCGGGGTCGCCGTTGCGGAGACGCAGGGATGCATCCTTCTCCCAGTCGTGGTGGAAACGCCGGACGCTGGTGAGCTCGGCGACGTCGTCGCGGTCGCCGACCAGCATGGCGAACGCCCCGCCGGCATCGACGGCGGCGAGCTGAGCGGAATCCCCCACAAGGAGAACCTTGGCGCCGGCGTCGGCGGCCGCGGTGGCGATCCGGTGCAAGGTGTGGGTGCCCGCGAGCGAAGCCTCATCGACAACGACCAGCTGCCCGGCCCGAAACTGGGCGCGTCCGGCGTGGTGGTCATGCAGCCACTTGGCGGTGGTGTCGGCGGTGATGTCGAGTTCTGTGCCGAGGACCTCCGCGGCGGCGGCTGACGGGGCGAGTCCGAGGACGGATCCGGTGCCGTAGAGGTGCTCCCACGCGGCACGGAGGGCGCGCATGGTGGTGGTCTTGCCCGCCCCCGCCGGGCCGACGAGCACATCCACCACGCGGCCAGAGGTGGCCACGTTGCTGATGGCGGCGACCTGGTCCTCGCCGAGCCCGTCGGCGTGATGAATCACCGTATCCGCGGGGATCTGCGGGGCGTGGGTTGTGCGGGACAGCGCAATGAGTCGGTCTTCGGCGGCGAGCAGCTCGGCGGAGGTGAACACGGTGGTGTGGCGGGGTCGTAGCACGCTGGTGCCGTCGGTGCGTTGCAGCTCGGCGGGGACGGGGGCGAGGTCGGGTGGGGTGAGCGGCACCGACGACGCTTCGGCGGCGTCGATGACCTGTGTGAGGATGGTGTTGCGGTCGGCGGTGCTGTGGAAGCGGACGCCCATGAGTTGGCGGGTTGCTTCGGCGTGCAGGTTCCAGCGTCGCCAGGTCGAGCGGCGTTCTCCGATTGCATCGACCACGGTTGCCGCGATCGCGCTGAGCGTTGCAGCCGACAGATCGTCTGCACGCAACCGCTGCTGCACACGACCGGCCAGCACACCCTGCAACCACCGGGTAGCGGGCATGCCGACCGCATCAGCGGTTGCACGCCACCGCTCGGTGAGGTCGGCCAGGGACGCAAACTGCTTGTCGGGACGCGTTGCGAGGGTGGCCTGTTGGCGGAGACGGATCACCGTCCGCGGGGATGGCTGGTGGCCGTGGGTGGCGACGTAGTCATCGATCAGGTCCACCACCGCCGTCTCGATCCCCGTCGTACGCGTCGAGAACGCGTCGAGTAGCTCCTCGGGGACGCCGGCGATCTCCCATCCCAGATTGCGGTCCGGTCCGCGGTCACGTTGACGCCACACGCTGCCGAGGGTGTCGGTGAGGCGGTCGGCGAGGATGGCGTTGTAGTGCTCGGACAAGGCGACCATGGCGGCGTGGATCGGTTGGCCGTCCAGGCTGCGCCATCGGCCGTCGAGGACCGCCTGAGCCTTGTTGGCGATCACCACATGCGTATGAACTTGTGGATCGCCGGCGCGGGAGTCGTAGTGGTCGAACGCCGCGGCGATGATGCCGGTGACGGGCACTTGGGCGACCGCGCCGTCCGGTCCGGATGCGCCCATGCGAGTGGCGGCAACCTCCCGCTCGACCAGCTGGATGACGTCACCGATCGCCGCATGATGCGCCTCCAGAATGGTGGTGCGGGTGTCGGGGTCGGAGAGGGCCCAGAGGACCGAGACGGACTTGGGGACGCTGAAGGTCAGGTCGAACCCGGCCACCGCCCGCCGCTGCCGCCGCTCACCTTCCTCCCGCTCGATCCGTTCGACGGCGGCCGCCCGTGCCTCCCCGGACAGGTCAGGGTCGAGGGTGGCGACGCGGTCGGCGATCCGCTCCGACCGGGTGCGGTACTGGGGGTAGGCGCGTCCCAACGGCTCCCCGCTGAGCGGGTCGCGGCCTTGGCCGAGCAGGCGCGCCACCTGCTCCTCCTCAACCACGTCCCCTGCCCGCAGGTGCCCGCTGCCGAGGGCCGGCAGTCCTGAACCGAGCCACCGGCCTGGCGGGCAGCCCTCAACGGTGTAGTAGTCCGCCAGCCCGCGTCCGGGCTCGCGGACGGCGTCGCCGACGGCGACGGAGTTCAGCAGGTAGCGGTAGCCGGCGCCGGCGGACATCACCCGCATCGACACCGTCACCCAGACCACCCCGAGATGTGCTCCACATCTCACAGGTGTGCGGCGGCCGCCTGACCTCCTCGATCTGCAAGAAGTGTGTCCGGGAGTGGTGGGTGCGGGCGTCGAGGAGCCGCGCAGGGGTACGGGGGACGAGGCCGCGGCGGGGGTGGCTGGGAGGGGCGGTGCACCTGGTTGGTGACGACGCAAGTGGTCGACCCAGCTGGAGGTGGCAGAAGGATGAAGATCGGTCAGGTCATGGCCCGGGCCAGCGACGAGGAGGGTCGGCTTGGTGCGGCGCTGGTGTACGCCGCAGCGGGCTATGCGGTGTTCCCGTGCGCGCCGGGTGCGAAGCGGCCCCTCACGCCCCGCGGGTTCCGGGGCGCCACGACCGACCCCGCCCAGCTACGGGCCTGGTGGGCACGCTGGCCGGATGGGAACATCGGCCTGGCCACCGGGGGAGGCGGCGTGGACGTGGTCGACATCGACCGCCGCCCCACCGGGTCGGGGTTCGCCGCGATGACCGGTGCGGAGGAAGCCGGCATGACGGCCGGGTGGGTCTGTCGGGTCGCGACGCCGTCGGGTGGGGAGCACCGCTACTACCCAGCCGAGCCTGATCGGCCCCAGCCCTCCTGGTCGCTGACCAGCGTGCACGTGGACTTCCGTGGGGTCGGCGGGTACGTCCTCGTCCCCCCATCGGTGATCACCGGCGCCGGCACCTACCGGCCCATCGCGGTGGGGGAGGAGGGCCGGCCACTCGATGCGGCAGCGCTTCGTCGACACCTCACCCCCGACCGGCCGCCACCGCGGAGGGTGTCAGCGCAGGGCAGGATCGCGGGGGTGTCGTCGCGGTTGGCCGGCTGGGTGGCGACGAGGCCGGAGGGGACCCGCAATGCGAGCCTGTTCTGGGCGGCCTGCCGGTACGCCGAGGCTGACGTCTCCCACCTCGATGCCCACGACGAGCTCGGCACCGCCGCCGCCCAGGCCGGCCTCGGCCCCGCCGAGGCGGCCGCCACGATCCGCTCGGCCTACCGCACCGCCCACCCGCTGCCACCGCCACGGACCCAGCGCCAAGGGCGCCCCGATCGGAGCCTCAGCCGATGACCACCACGCGATCGCCAGTCCCGTCTACCAGTGAGGCGGCGGGGTCGGTGTCGCGGTGGGTCGTCGGCTCCGCGGTTGGGGGCACGGTGGCCATCGCGCTCGGGGCGTTTTGGCTGTCCTTCACCGCCCTGGCCGATCTCGCCCGACGCGCCGGCATCCCCGCTGGCCAGGCGTGGGTGTGGCCGCTCATCGTGGACGGCATCACCGTCGTCGCGACGATCTCGGTGGTCGCCCTCGCCCCCCACGGCAGGCGGGCCACCTGGTACCCCTGGACCCTGCTGGTCGCCGGCGCCACGATCTCCGTCGCGGGCAACGCCACCCACGCCATGGTCGCCACCGAAGGCGACGTTCCCGAGCTGCTCGCCGCGGTGATCGCCTCGGTACCGCCGCTGGTCCTACTCGCCATCACCCACCTCACCGTCGAACTCACCCGACGCACCACCGCCGCGGGCCCCGACGGCGCAACTCACCGGCACACGAGCCAAGCCCCGACGCCCGCCTCGAAACCCAGCCTGCGACGTGCTGATCGGCGTGCGCAGGCGCAGGCCTACCGGCGTGACGGTTGGACGAACACGCGCATCGCCAAGGAACTCGGCGTCCACCCCTCCACCATCGGGCGCTGGCTCGCCTCCCAGTAGGCAGGGGCTGTGGACCGTCGGCGGGACGCACCCCAGCGCTGCGGTGAACAACTTCCTCCGCGGCAAACTGATGGACTAGTCTCTTGGCGACCAGCCGGTCACCGGGAGATCCCCGTCTCCCCGCGGCTGGAGGCGCCCGCCCAGCCCCACCCGCCTGGCGCGGGCGCCGACCCACTCCTCGGCCGCACCGTGCCACACATGACCGAAGCCGATCGGCTGACGTGGTGGATCGGGTGACACAACGCGGGTGGCTGCTGCGTCCCACCAGGTGACGCCACCACATGGCGTCGTCCGGATCGACTGTGACAGGACGGCTGGGATGACCCCGATCAACGCACACGACGGCTGCACACCGGATGACAAGACACGTCACGTCGTTGGCGTCCTGCTGTCTCCGCATTCGGGCGTGGCCGGGCTCGCAGTCGCCGGCCCGGACTCGAACCGCATCAGGGACGATGGCGCCGACCCCGCGCACAGGCCATCACGATGCGCATCTCCGCCTGGGGGAGCGGAGATGGCGAGAACGGTCATCGACCCGTTCGTCGAGCACGTCTTGGCAGTCCCGGCAGAGCGCTGTGGCACGGATGCTGGGGAAACGATGGTTGTCGGGACTAGTTTTTCTGGGGCATGCTCAGAACCGGACACCAGGCATCGGGGGACGGCGGAGGAACCAGCGGTGGGTCGGTCAACGACACAACCGGACGTCGGAGCACATGAGACCCTTGCCGTCCGGGCACGGGCGGGAGACCGCGCGGCGCTGGTGGAACTGCTCGAACTCATCGACGGGGACGGGTCGATCCGGGTGCCGGTCCGACGGCTGGTCACGAACCCCCAGGCGGTGGAGGACATCAGCCAGGACGTGTTGATCCTGGTGGCCGAGCGGATCGGCTCATGGGATGGCCGCAGCCGCTTCACGACCTGGCTGTACACCGTCGCCCGCAACAAGGCCATCGACCACCTCCGCACGCTCCGCCCCACCGAGGGCCTACCCGAGGACGTGGTATCGGATCAACGGCGCATCAGCTCCCTGATCGCCACCCGGGAGGCGGTCACCGGGTTGTTGGCGGACCTGCCTGAGGCCTACCGCGAGCCGGTGACGTTGCGGGATGTCGAGCAGCTGGAGTATGCGGAGATCGCACGGCTGCTCGACCTGCATCAGGCGACGGTGCGGACCCGCGTGAAACGCGGACGGGCAATGATCGCCGCCGCCTGGGTGAGGACAGCAGCGTGACAACCCGCCTGCTCGGCCGCTACCGCCTGGAGGAGCTCCTTGGCACCGGCGCGTTCGCGACCGTGCATCGGGCACACGACGAGCAGCTGGACGATTGGGTCGCGGTCAAGGTCTTGGCGGCCAACCATGCGGCGAACCCCGACATCCGGCGGCGGTTCATCGCCGAGGGGCAGATCCTGCGTCGGCTGTCCTCGCCGCACGTCATGACCGTCCATGACCTCGCAGAGACTGAGGACGGCAGTCCGTTCCTCGTCCTCGAGCTGTGTGATCGGGGAACGTTGCGTGACCGGGCTGTTGAGGCACGGGGACGGGGGTGGCGGCCGACTGAGGCTGACGTGGTCACGATCGCCATTGCGCTCGCTGCCGCGGTCGCCACGATGGCCTCCGAAGGTGTGGTGCACCGCGATCTCACCCCCGCCAATGTGTTGGTGACGACCCGCCCGCCGCGGGTCGATACGACGGTGCCGCCGTCGTCGCTGATCGGTGAGGGTGAACGTCTCGTGGTCACCGACCTCGGGTTCTGCAAGGACCTGAAGGTGAACAGCGGCATCTCAGCGACCGGCGGTACCGAGGGGTTCCGGGCGCCTGAGCAGCGGATCCCCGGCCAGCCCGTGGACGTCCGCACCGACATCTGGGCGGCCAGTGCGGTGCTCACGTGGGTGCTCACCGACGGCACGTTCGAGGACGTCGCTCAGGCCACGTCCGCGTTGGAGGCGGCAGGTCTTACGGCCGGGTTGTCCGCAGCCGTCGCCGCGGGCCTCGCGCGTGGCGTGGCTGAGCGTCCGGCGACCCCTGAGGCGTGGCTCGGTGGCATCGTCGACGCGGCCCCATCGGTGGACGTGTCCAAGGCCGCCCTCGCTGTGGCCCACACGGCGACACCGGCCAGCAGGTGGTCACCAGGCCGGGTGATCGCGGTGACGGCTGCACTCACGGTGATCGCAATCGCTGCAGCCGTCGCCGCGGCCTTCGGGAACGATCGCGACGACGCCATGGCTCAGTTCGGCGATCAGGATGTCAGCGGGCTGTCGCTTGCAGATCTGGATGACCTCGCCGCAGGTGACGACCCCACCGCAGAGTTGCAGGTTGATCCGGAAGGCGTCGTCACCGACCAGGTTGGTCCCCGCGAACAGCACCGCTGGCAGTTCCACGTCGTCGACCATCTGGGATGGGAGTACGACATCGACGTCGCAGTCGATGCCGCCTTCTACTTCGCCAAGGACATCTCCGATTCTCCGCCGGGAATAGCCCGCCTCGTCTCAGCGGTGTCGGGAGGCATCGATCTGGGCTACACGTCGACCTTGGAGGGACGAGAAGCCCCCCGCCTGCGCTGGCCGTTGGTCGAGGCGGTCTTTCCAGGGCGTCCTGTTGATGTGTTCTGGACCCGTCGTGGGCCCTGTGACGCGTTACCTCGACGTTGGGATGCGATCCCCGATCAAGGAATCGTGTGCCGCCTGACGGAGGGATACGACGGGCAGGCCATCACCTCCGAGAGTCCCCAGCTTGATGAGGCAGACCTCGACGGTCTCCTTGCGGGCGCAGAAGAGCTGGTCCCCAGCCAGTACGTCTTCGACATCCCCGTCGGGGGCTTCTGCGAGGTGATCCTCAGACGGGATGGCACAGTCGCCCTGCACCCGATCAGGAACGACTACGTCCTCCAAGAGGCCTGCGAGTTGTCCGGCGACCAGGTCGTGGAGATGTCCCGACCGAGTTGACGCCGACATCATCACAGACGCAGTCGGAACGCCGCCACCAGCCCGAGAAGCCGCCTCGGCATTGAGGGCGGGACACCGGCCTCGGACCGGTCCCACGAAGAATCTCAAATTGGTTGACACAGACGCGGGGGTGCGCCCGTCTCACCGGGCATGAACGTCAACGACGCCAACATCGGCCCCCTCGACTGGCCGGCACCGGCCCCGATCCCCCGGGCGACTCCGGTCCCAGACGACGCGTTGCCCCTCGGTCATCCGACGGTGAGGGATCTCCGGCATCGCGCCGAGGTGCCGATGCTCATCGCCTGCGGCTTCACCACCGCCGCGGGGATCATCGTCGGTACCACGGCCCTTCTGAAGGGCCAAGGCGTGCCGTATTGGGCGGCCCTGGCGATGGCGGGCGCCGCCGTCCCGATGCTCGCGGCCGCGGTGGTGATCCGGTGGACCTACTGGCGTCAGGTCGCCAACAGCGTCGAGGTCACCGACCACCAGCTCGGCGACCTCCACACCGTCTATCTCCAGCTCGTCACCGCCATCGGGCTCGACTATGTGCCGCGGCTGTACGTCACCAACGGCAACGGGGCGTTGAACGCGTGGGCATCGAAGTGTCAGGTGCGGCGTGGCTATGTCGTGGTGGCCAGCGACCTGGTCGATGTCGCCTATGAGCACGGCGACTGGGCGACCCTCCGCTTCGTCCTGGCCCACGAGCTCGGCCACATCCGCTGTGGGCACGTCGCGTTGTGGCGTGTCAAGGGCCAGTAGAACTTCCCCAGGGGCGGTCACGGGTTGTCCCCGCTGGTGGCCACCAGATCTCCCCGCTGGTGGCCACCAGAACCTCCCCGGTCAGGGTGTGGTGAGCGGGGTCACCCCCT